>VBCZ01000053.1 GCA_005889025.1 Betaproteobacteria bacterium | reverse complement strand
CAGCAGCTTGTTCACGTTGACCAGCGTCCCTTCGAGGTCGAGGTGCTGCAGCCGCGTCATGATGTCGGATGCCGAAGCGACGAACTGCGTTACCGTGGACTGGGCGCTCGGGATGTACAGATTGTCCGGCTCCCACGGGACGGGAAGCTCCGGATTGCTTTTGGGGTCGACGTAATCGATTTCCAGGTAGTTCGTGCCGGTGATCCCCTGCGGCGCGAGCCGCACGCGCAAGCCGCGCTCGATCTCCGCGCGAGCGGTCGCCGTTCGGGTGATATCGCCGCCGGCGCGTCCGCCGATCAAGCGCGGCAGAATCGTCGCCTCGATCATCACGTAGCGCAATCGCTCCGGCATGGGCTTGTCGAGCTGATATTTGGTGTAGGTGAAGCCGATGCGCGTCACTTCGCCGACGACGACGCCGCGATACTTCACCTTGGATCCGACCTCGAGGCCCTGCACCGACTCGTTGACGTAGGTCTCCATCAGAACTTTCAACTGGAACAGGCGCCCCGAACCGAGTATCACCAGCAGGATGATCAGCGCGACGGTGGCGCCGATCGTGAAAAGGCCGATCTTGAAAAAATTGGCTTTCGCGCTCAATTCTCAGCTACGGCGCGCAAGCGCCGCATTCCATTTCCCCTCGCCCTCCAGGGAGAGGGAAAGGAGTGAGGGTGGGTACGCACGCGAATTCTCATGCGCGCGAGCGCCGCTTTTCGCTTCCCGTCGCCCGCATGCGGCAGAGGGGAAAGGAGTGAGGGCCAGTGGAGTTGCAGAACATCTTCATGCCGCCTCCGCGGTCGCCTCGCGCCGGAAAAATTGCCGCACCCACGGATTGTCGCTGGTGTCACGCAACACTTTCGGGTCGCCTTCGGCAATGATGCCCATGGTTCGCTTGTCGAGCATGATCACGCGATCGGCCACGGCGTAGATGCTGGCGAGCTCATGCGTCACGATGACGAAAGTGATATGCAGGCTTCGCGCTAGCCGCAGGACGAGCTGATCGAGCTCGGCCGAAGTGATCGGATCGAGGCCCGCGGAGGGCTCGTCCAGGAAAAGGATCGTCGGATCGAGCGCCATCGCCCTCGCGATCGCCGCGCGCTTTTGCATTCCGCCGCTGATCTCGGAGGGCATGTGCCCCGTGAACGACTCGAGGCCGACGAGCTTGAGCTTCATTCTCGCCAGCAGATCCATCGCCTCGTCGTCGAGCGACGTGTATTCCTCGAGCGGCAGCCGAACGTTTTCGAGCAGCGTCATCGAGCCGAACAGCGCGCCGCTCTGATACATCACGCCTATCTTTTTCAGGATCGCCCGGCGCGCATCGCCATCCGCCGTCACGATGTCGTCGCCGTCGATTACAATTTTCCCTGACATCGGCTCATAGAGCCCGATCATGTGCTTGAGGAGCGTGCTCTTGCCCGACCCCGAGCCGCCGAGAATGACGAACACCTCGCCCCGCTCGACAGTGAAGGCGATATCCTTCAGCAGGATCTTGCCGCCGTAGCCGGTGGTGAAATCTTCGACGCGGATAATCGGTTCGGACATGGTCGTCAAACGTCGAGAAGATAGTAGACGAACGCATAAATGCCGTCGACGACGACGAGCAGGATAATGCCCGAGACGACCGCGCGCGTTGCGGAAATGCCGACGGCGCTGGCGCCTTGCTCGGTCTGCAGGCCACGCAGGCACCCGATGCCGGCGATGAGAATGGCGAAGACCGGTGTCTTGGCGAGGCCCGCTAGGAGGTCCTTGACGTCGACGAGGCTGTCGATCTCGTGCAAAAACGCGGCGATGGGAATATTAAAAGTGAGCATGGTCAGCGCGCCGCCCAAGATGCCGATGATGTCCGCGAAAAGCGTGAGCAGCGGCACCATCAGCAGCGCCGCGAGGATGCGCGTCACTACCAGAAAACGCACCGGATCGAGACCCATGGTCGTGAGCGCGTTTAGCTCCTCGTTGACCTTCATGGTGCCGATCTCGGCCGCAAACGCGGCGCCCGAGCGTCCGGCAAGCAGGATCGCCGTCATAAGAGGGCCCAGCTCGCGCAGGATCGACAAGCCTATCAGGTCGGCTACGAAAATCTCCGCGCCGAACTGGCGCATGGGAACTGCCGACTGGAACGCCAGGATGATGCCCAGCAAGAAAGAGATCAGCGCCACGATCGGCAGCGCGTTGACGCCGACCTGCTCGCAGGTGTACCAGACATCCTTCCAGCGGACGCTTTGCGGATATCTCGTCGCGTTCCAGAGCGCCGCGGCCGTTTCCCCCACAAAGATTATCTGAGTCCGCAGATCGCGGCCGACAATCAATGCCGCGCGGCCGATTTCTTCCACCGTGTGAAGCCGCTCGGCGGGTTCTTCCGTGGAACTGATCGAGGAGCGTCTGGAATTCGTGCTTGAGCCCGCGCACCGTCACGGGCGCCTCGGGTGGGCGCGGCTGGCGCAACAGATCCACCAGCATGGCGATCCCGCCTCCGTCGCAGTAGTCGACCCGGCTTGCGTCGACGACGACGCGCCGGTCCGGTGCGGCGGCAAGCGCGGCACGCGAGTCGCTCCATACACCGGCGATCGCGTACGCGTCGAGCCTGCCGGCAAGGCGAAGCTCGCGCGCCCCTTCAGTGTCGACGACTGACAGCGTCGCCGCGGGCGGCGTGGCCACACGCGCAGTCGCGGCTGCGCTCACTGCACCAACTCAAGCTGCGTTCCCATCACCCGCACGCGGTCGCCCTCGTGCAACATAGGCTCGTAATATTGCGTTACCGACCTCTTTTCGCCGCTGTCCATGCGCACGACCACTTCCCAGCGTTTTGCGTTGAGCTCCGCCGGACGCGTCTTGTACATGCCGCCGCCCGCGGAGCCGAGTAGCACCGTGCCTTGCTTGGTCATTCCCTTACCGATCTGAACCATCGTCACCCCGGTGGGATTGCCGCTCGGGCTGTCGGAGGGATTGCTGCCCGCGACGCCTGCGGCTGTCGTGCCCAGCGGTGTCCACGGGTCGCGGCCTGTGACCGGAAGCACCGATTCGACCTTGCCGCAGCGGTCGCAATCATCCGCGGCCCGCGGTCCCTGCGCCGTCGCCCAAGGCGCAGCGAGCGCGAGCGCGAACACGAGGGCACAGCGTATGACGCGATTCATTCCGGCAGCGTGTTGAGATAGAACATCGAATGCAGCAGCGGGCCGGGACGGCCAAGGCCGCCCAGCCAACGATAAAAGATCATGTCGATTTCGCCGCTCCGATAGAGCTCGACAAGCGCGCGATTCACCGCCAGACGGAAGTCGGGGTCGTCTCGCCCGACCGCCAGCGCGTACGGCTCGTAGGAAAAATCACTATCGAGCAATTGCAGGCGGTCGCGCTCCGCGCTCGCATCGCGCAGCGAAATGAGCACAATGCGATCGCCGGCATAGGCGTCGACCCTGGCGCGGATGACCTGTGCGACGCCCTCCGCGCCGCTTCGGACCGGAACGATCTCGGCTTTCGCCGGCAGGTTGGCGAGCATGCCTTTGAGCGCGGTCTCGGTCGTCGTACCGGGAATCACAGCGATTTTTTTTCCAGTCAGGTCGGAGAGCTGGCCGAGCTTCGAATTGATGTTGCCGACGACGGTCGCGCCGTCGACGAAAATCGGTACGCTGAAATCAACGCGCTCCATCCGCGACAGCGAAATCGTCGTCGTTCCACATTCGATGTCTACGCGACCCTTGGCAACGGCGTCGAGCCGATCCTCGGCATCCAGCGGGGTCCAGTCCAGCGCAAGCTTCGATAATCGAAGCTGCTTCTGGATCGCCGAAGCCACGCGAGTGCATAGCTCGACGCTGTATCCGCGTACGCTGCCGTCACGCTCCTTGAAGGAAAACGGCGCGGCGCCCGACCGATAGCCGAGGTGGATCACGCCGTCCGCGCGAATGCGGTCGAGCGTTCGCGAAGTCTCCGCGAATGTAGGCGTCGCAGCGAGCAATATGCACATCGCGACGCAAACATGCCAAAGTGCAGTGCGCAGTCGAATCGTAGTCCCCACGGGTAAAAACGAGGTCCGCAGCAGCTTCGGTGCAGGCGTCCCAGCTGCGCGGCGGCAAGTTTAGCACGCGCGGACGCACTGTCGATGAAGTCTCGAAGGAGAGTGTCAGTAACCGTGGAAGGACGTCGACGCCTCACTCCTAGTGGTAGCCCGAGCCGGCCTTAACCTTGCCGCGAAAAACCCAATACGACCACGCGGTGTACATGAGGATGATCGGCAGCAGGAAAAGCGTCCCCACCATCAGAGAATGCTGATTCCCAAACCCAGGTAGCACATGACGAAGAGTCCCAGCGCAGCGAGGAACGGCACTGCGTCCCTCCCGGATTTGAGCGATCGCAACAGCAAGACAAACAGCGCCAGCGTGACCAGCGGGACCGGAGAGAGCAGCAGAAAATTGGGCCAGTCGAACCAGCGGCGAAAGATCTGCGGCTGGATGAACGGCGTCCACAGGCTCACCATGCCGATAAACGCGGCAACGCCAAACGTCAGAAGGATGGCTTTCTTGCGAGCCCACGCCTGCAGCTCGCCTTCCGTTTTCATCACCAGCCAGCACGCGCCGATCAGCGCATAGCCCGCGATGAGCCCCACGCCCGTAAGCAGCGCGAACGGCGTCATCCATTCGAAGCTGCCACCGTTGAAATGCCGTCCCGCGATGGGAATGCCCTGCACGTACGTGCCAAGCACAACCCCTTGCGCAAAAGTCGCGACGACCGAACCCAGGTGAAACGAACGGTCCCACATCTTGCGATGCCGGGACAGGTGGCGGAACTCGAATGCTACGCCGCGAAACACGAGCCCGACCAGCATGAACAGAATCGGAAAATAGACCGCGGGTATGATGATCGCGAACGCCAGCGGAAACGCCGACAGCAGCGCGAACCCTCCCAGCACAAGCCACGTTTCGTTGCCGTCCCAGATCGGGGCGACTGAATCCATCATGGCGTCGCGGCCGGCGTCGTCCGGCGCGAACGGGGCGAGGATCCCCACGCCCAGATCGAAGCCGTCGAGAAGGACGTACATGAATACGCCGAAGGCGAGGATGCCGGCCCACAGCGGAACGAGGTCGAGTGCCACGTTCTTCTACTCGCCTTCCATCGCTGCCGACAGCGGCCGCGCCGGCGTTGCCGTCACGCGGCGTTCCGCTGCGACCGCCCTTTCGACCGGTCCGACTCGGAGGAACCGCACCATGAAATAGCCGCCGGCGCCGAAGATCGCGATGTACGCGACGACATAAATCGCAAGTGACGCGAGGACGTCGCCTCCCGCCAGCGATGGCGTGACCGCATCGCGGGTGCGCATCAGGCCGTAGACTACCCATGGCTGCCGTCCCGTCTCGGTCGTCACCCATCCTGCGATCACTGCGACAAAACCCAGCGGCGACGTGAGCATGCAGAGCTTGAGAAACCAGCGCGAGCTCGCCAAGGTTCCGCGCCACCAGATCCACCAGCTGCACACGACCAGCGCAAGCAGCGCTAAGCCGATGCCGACCATCAGACGGAACGAAAAGAAGGGAAGGGCCACCGGCGGACGATCCTCGGGCTTCCATTCCTTGAGACCTTTGATCACGCCTTCGGCGTCGTGGGCGATGATCACCGAGCCCAGGGCAGGTATCCCGACTTCAAACCGGTTGGCTTCGGCGCGCTCGTCCGGCCAGGCGAACAGCAACAGCGGCATGCGGCTCTGCGTTTCCCAGTTCGCCTCGATAGCGGCGAGCTTCGCTGGCTGGTGCTCGTGCGTATTGAGCCCGTGCTGGTCGCCGATCACCACTTGCAACGGGACCAATACGGTCAATAAGCCGAACGCCATCTTGAGCGTGGTCGTTCCTTCGTCGCGAAAGCGGCCGGCGCGCAAGTGATACGCGGCGACACCCGCGCAGACCAGCGCGGTGGTGATATAGAACGCCACCGTGGTATGCATGAGCCGGTACGGAAAGGACGGGTTGAAGATCACCGCGAACCAATCCGCCGGAAAGAAGCGTCCGTCGACGATGGTGTATCCCGCCGGCGTCTGCATCCAGCTATTGGCCGAAAGGATCCAGAAGGTTGAGAACAGTGTGCCCGCCGCCACCATCACCGCCGCAAACACATGCAGCCACGCCGGCACGCGATTGCGCCCGAAGAGCAGCACGCCGAGAAAGCCCGCCTCGAGGAAGAACGCCGTGAGACCCTCGTAGGTCATCAACGGCCCGAGGACATCGGCGGTTGCGTCCGCATACCGGCTCCAGTTCGTCCCGAGCTGGAACGGCATCACGATGCCAGAAACCACACCCATGCCGAACGACACGGCAAATATCTTCAGCCAGAACTGCGACAGCCGCAGGAATATCGCCCGCGCGGTCGCGAGATGCAGGATTTCGAGTACCGCGATGTAGGAAGCGAGCCCGACGGTGAATGCGGGCAGCAGAATATGCAGGGCGATAACCCAGACGAACTGCAACCGCGACAGCAGGAGCGCGTCGAGCATCCCCACCCTTCTCTCCGCACAATCTCGCCCGTTTCACTATACCAGCAAGGCATCGCGCGCCCTACCCGCGGGGGAGCAGGAATATAATGAACGCGGAACCGGTGGCTTCAACGCCTTTAGGAGATAGACATTACGGCGGTCGACATACTTGTGCGCGCCAAAGGCACCGATAAGCTCCTTGCCGACATTTCTCGAGCGGCCAGCAAGAAATAAAGCGGACGGCATGTTCAGCAGCGCACGGGGTCAAAGCACGACCCCTGCGCGAGTTCTTGTCCGCGCGACCGACCGATGAGTGCGCCACCCGTGGCCCTCACGCGCCCGCGCCTGCAACTCTCCGGCATCGCCAAGGCCTATCCCGGCGTCGTCGCCAACGACCGCATCGATCTTTGCGTCATGCCCGGAGAGATCCACGCGGTGCTTGGCGAAAATGGCGCCGGCAAATCGACGCTGATGAAAATCATCTACGGCGTCGTCAAGCCAGATGCCGGGACGATTCGCTGGGACGGGGAGCTTGTGACCATTGCCAATCCAGGCGACGCACGCGCGCTCGGCATCGGCATGGTGTTCCAGCATTTCTCGCTGTTCGAATCGCTTACCGTCGGCGACAACATCGCGCTTGCGCTCGATGCCAGCGAGGCGAAACATGGACTCGATGCGCGAATCAGCGAAGTTTCCGCGCGCTACGGCTTGGCCGTCGAGCCGCGCCGCCGCGTTCACTCGCTGTCCGCGGGTGAACGCCAGCGCGTGGAAATCGTGCGCTGCCTGCTGCAGAAGCCGCGTCTCTTGATCATGGACGAGCCGACGTCGGTGCTGACGCCGCAGGCCGTGGACAAGCTGTTCGAGACCCTGCGCCGGCTCAAGAGCGAAGGCTGCAGCATTCTCTACATCAGCCACAAGCTCGACGAGATCCGCGCGCTTTGCGAGCGTGCGACCGTGCTTCGCTCGGGACGCGTCAGCGGCACCTGCGATCCGAGGACCGAGAGTCCGTCGAGCCTGGCGCGGATGATGACAGGCGCCGATCTGCCGCATCCCCGGCACCGGCAAACGAGCCAGCGCGGCGACGGCGCGCTGCTCGTCAAGCGGCTTTCGCTCAAGGCCGACGATCCTTTCGGCACCGATCTGGTCGATGTCGAGCTTGCTGTTCGAAGTGGCCAGATCGTGGGCATCGCGGGTGTGTCCGGCAACGGCCAGACAGAGCTGCTCGCCGCGCTGTCGGGCGAGCGGCCGGTCGACGATCCCGCGGCGATCGAGCTCAACGGCGTCGCTGCTGGACGTCTCGATGCCGCACAACGGCGCGCTCTCGGCCTTGCCTTCGTGCCCGAAGAGCGGTTGGGCCGGGGCGCGGTGCCCGAAATGTCGCTGGTGGAAAACGCGCTGTTGACCGCGCACCGGCAAGGCATGACGCACCGCGGATTCGTGCGCCTCGATGCGGCTCGCGCATACGCGCGAGCGGTGATCGGGCAATTCCAAGTCAAGGCCGCCGGCGCTTACGCCGCCGCTCGCAGCCTGTCCGGCGGCAATCTGCAGAAGTTCATTGTCGGACGCGAAGTGCTGCAAGGGCCGCGCGTATTGATTGCGGCGCAGCCAACCTGGGGCGTCGACATCGGTGCGTCGGCGCTGATTCGCCAGGCGTTGATCGACCTTCGCGACGAAGGCGTGGCCGTGCTGGTCGTGTCGGAGGAGCTCGAAGAGCTCTTCGAGGTCTGCGATGCGATCGCGGTGATCGCACGCGGCCGTCTCTCTCCACCGAAGCCCACGCACGAGACCAACGTCGAGGAAGTCGGCCTGCTCATGAGCCGGCCCTTCGGCGCCGAGCCACGCACCGGCAACGCGCACGCCGAGCCGATCGATGCGCCTTAGGCTCGAAGCGCGTCCGCAACCCTCGCGATCGATGGCGTGGCTCTCGCCGCTGCTTGCCATACTCGCGACGATCGTCGTGGGATTCTTGCTCTTTTCGAGCCTCGGCCGGAACCCTTCGCAGGCGCTGTATGTGTTCTTTGTCAAACCCGTCGAAACGCTGTACGGCATCGGCGAACTGCTGCTGAAGGCTTCGCCGTTGATGTTGTGCGCGATAGGGCTCGCGGCGGGTTATCGCGCCAATGTCTGGAACATCGGCGCAGAAGGTCAGCTCACGCTGGGGGCGATCTGCGGCGGCGGCGTCGCGCTCGCGCTGGAAGGCGTCGGCACAGGCGCTGTGTTGCTTCCGCTGATGCTGGTCGCCGGGGCTGTGGGCGGCATGGCGTGGGCGGCGATTCCGGCATGGCTGCGCAACCGCTGTAACGCCAATGAGATTCTCGTAAGCCTCATGCTTGTCTATGTCGCAACCCTGTTGCTGTCGCTGCTTGTTCAGGGTCCCTGGCGCGATCCGGAAGGATTCAACTTTCCGCAATCGAGGATGTTCGCGGATGCGGCGCTATTGCCTGTCCTGCTGCCGGGAACGCGATTGAACTTCGGCTTGGTCATCGCGCTTGCCGCCGTTGCGCTGGGTTGGATATTCGTGCGCCGCAGCCTTACGGGATTTCAAATGCGCGTCGCTGGACTCGCGCCGGCGGCTGCCAATTATGCCGGCATCTCCATGCAGCGAACGGTCTGGCTCGGCATGCTCATTGGCGGCGCGGCAGCCGGAATCGCCGGTGTCGGCGAGGCGGCAGGCCCCATCGGCCAGCTGCTTCCTTCGATGTCGCCCGGGTACGGCTTCGCCGCCATTATCGTTGCTTTTGTCGGCCGTCTTCACCCGTTCGGGATCCTGCTCGCGAGCCTGCTCATGTCGCTGCTGTACCTGGGCGGAGAGTCGGCCCAGATCGGGCTTGCGCTTCCGTCCGCGGTCACCGGATTGTTCCAGGGCGCGCTGCTGTTTTTCCTGCTGGCCGCCGACGTGCTTGTAAACTTCCGCTTGAGAATCGTGCGCGATTCGTCCATCGCCGGCGCGGCGCACGCCGCGAAGGCTGGGATCTGATGGAACATTTCGCCACGCTAGCCGCGCTCACGCTTGCCGCAGGCACGCCGCTGGTCTTCGCCGCGCTGGGTGAACTGGTTGCCGAGCGTTCCGGCGTGCTCAATCTTGGCGTCGAGGGGATGATGCTGGTAGGCGCGGTCGTATCGTTCATTGTCACCGCAACGACCAGGCATCCTTGGCTCGGCGTGGCTGCGGGAGTGACCGCAGGCGCTGCAATGGCGCTTGCCTTCGGCGTGCTCACGCTATCGCTGATGGCCAATCAGGTCGCGAGCGGGCTGGCCCTGTCGCTTTTCGGCGTCGGTCTATCGGCATTTATCGGACTCGATTACGTCAGCGCGGTCGTCGAGGGGATCAAGCCGCTTGCCATTCCCCAGGTATCGGATATTCCAGTGGTCGGCAGGCTGCTCTTCGCCCACAGTCCTTTTGTGTACCTTTTTCATACTCGCGCCGGTTTGATCGTGCGAGCGGTAGGAGAGTCTCCCGCGTCCGCGCACGCGATCGGTTATTCCGTCGCGCGCATACGCTATTTGTGCGTGATCTTCGGCGGCGCCTGCGCCGGTCTGGGCGGAGCGTACATGGCGGTCGCCTACACTCCGCTATGGACGGAGGGCATGACGGCGGGGCGAGGCTGGATCGCGCTTGCGCTGGTCGTATTCGCGACCTGGAAACCCTGGCGCGCGCTCGGCGGCGCCTATCTTTTCGGCGGCGTGACGCTTGCGCAGTTCCAGGCGCAGGCGATGGGCTCCGAGATCCCGTCACAACTGCTGTCGATGCTGCCCTACATCGCGACGATCGTGGTATTGACGCTCATTTCACGCGATGCAATCGCGATCCGGCTCAACGCGCCCGCCTCACTGGGAAAACCCTTTCACCCGGACGCCTGAAAGCGCCGCGGGCAGGTAGAATCCGGCCTTGAACCATGCGAGCGCAGAGCAGTCATTCGCCAAAATCGAGCTGCTGGAGAAATAATCTTGCGATGCATGCCTGGAAAGTGGTTGGGTGCCGCAGCGTTCGTCGCGACCGCTTGGGTGTTGTGCATGGCGACCGCCGCTGCCGACGACGCGCCATTCAAGGTCGGTTTTGTCTATGTCAGCCCGGTCAGCGACGCCGGTTGGACATTCCAGCACGACTCGGGGCGCAAGCAAATGCAAAGCGCGCTGAAGGAAAAAGTCGTCACCCAGGCCATCGACAATGTCCCCGAAGGCGCGGACGCCGAGCGAGTGATCCGTCAACTCGCCAGCGACGGCTACCAGCTCATATTCACGACATCGTTCGGGTACATGAATCCGACGATCAAGGTCGCCAAGCAGTTTCCCAAGACATATTTCGAGCATGCAACGGGCTACAAGCGCGACAAGAACGTCGGCACCTACAACGCGCGCTTTTACGAAGGACGCTATCTCGCCGGCATCGTTGCCGGCGGCATGACCAAGACCGGCGTTGCGGGATACGTCGACGCATTCCCGATTCCCGAAGTCGTGATGGGCATCAACGCATTCACCCGCGGCATGCGCAGCGTAAACCCGAAGGCCGAGGTCAAGATCATCTGGGTCAACGCGTGGTTCGATCCCGGACGTGAGCGCGAGGCGGCGGACACGCTGGTTTCCTAGGGCGCCGACGTGCTCACACACCATACCGATTCGACTGCGGTGGTGCAGGCGGCAGAGGCAAGAAAAGTCTACGCGATCGGCTATCACTCGGACATGTCCAAATACGGGCCGAACGCGCACTTGACGGCGGTCACCCATCAATGGGGCGCGTATTACAGCAAGACCGTGCAGGACGCGATCGACGGCAAGTGGAAGCCCGACAACGTGTGGGGCGGGATCAAGGAAAAAATGATCATGATGGGGCCGTTCAATCCGATCGTGCCCAGGTCGATCCAGGACAAGGTGAATCAAACCGCCGCCGATATCGGCGCCGGAAAGTTTCACCCGTTTACCGGGCCGGTCGTCGACAACCAGGGCAAGGAGCGGCTCGCGGCCGGCAAGGTCATGAGCGACGAGGTTCTATCCCGCATGGATTACTATGTGGAAGGCGTTCAGGGAACACTGCCGGCGTCGAAATAGATCAGCACATCGCAACGTATGGAAACCGCATCGAGCACCGTGCGACAATGGATCGGGCGGACCGAGACTGCGTCCGACACCGTTACCGCAACGCCGTACGCGGCACTTTCGGCGACGCTAGATCACTGGCTGTATTTCCTTCCGCTGCATCGACTGTCGGACGTCGGACCGGATGGCCACACCAAGCGTGGCGGTTTTCTGCCGCCGGTTCCGCTGCCCAGACGCATGTGGGCCGGAAGCCAGTTCGAGTTCGTCCTGCCTCTTCGCGTCGGCGACGCGATAACGCGCACATCCACCATCGCCGACGTCACCGAAAAAAGCGGCCGCAGCGGATCGCTGATCTTCGTCAAGGTGCGCCACGACGTCCAAAAAAACGCCGGGGGTATCGCGCTCACCGAATTCCACGACATCGTCTACCGCGGGGCTCCAGCCCCCGGCGATCCAGCGCCAAAGCCACAGGCAGCGCCGTCGGCGTCGACATGGGAACGAAAAGTGGTGCCGAGCGACGTCCTGCTGTTCCGCTATTCCGCGCTGACTTTCAATTCGCATCGCATCCACTACGATCGTAGGTACGTCACCGAGGTCGAAGGCTACCCCGGGCTGGTCGTGCACGGTCCCCTGATCGCGACGCTGCTGCTCGACCTGCTGCGACGCGAATTGCCCGACGCCTTTGTCGCCGCGTATCAATTCAAGGCAATCCGGCCGCTGTTCGATCTGAACCATTTTTTTGTCTGCGGCGAGCGGCGCGACGAAAAAACCGTGCGGCTGTGGGCGCGCGACCACGAAGGCTGGCTCGCGATGGACGCAACGGCGGTCGTGCGCTAAAGCGTTCGATGAGCCTGCCGGTTACCTACCTCTTTGTGCCGGGCAACCGCCCCGACCGCTTCGGCAAGGCGCTCGCCTCGGGTGCCGACGCGGTGATTATCGATCTTGAAGACGCGGTGACGCCGGAAGACAAGCCGGCGGCGCGTAGCGCGATCCGCGAATTCGCGGCGTCCGACCGCGACCGCGCGGCGTCATTGCTGGTCCGCATCAACGATGCGGCCACGCAATGGTTCGACGCCGACCTCGAGCTTTTGCGCGCGGCTCGCGTGGGCGGGGTGCTGTTGCCCAAGACCGAGCACGCATCGCACATCGAGCGGGCGGCCGCAGCGCTGACTGCTGACGGCATCGTGATCCCTATCGTCGAGACGGCGCGGGGACTCCTCAACATCGAAGAGCTCGCTGCCGCGCCGCGCGTGCAGCGCGCCGCCTTCGGCACGCTCGACTACGCGGTCGATCTCGATCTTTCTGGCGACGAGCGCGGCTTTGCCTATCCCGCGTGCCGGATCGCGCTTGCCTCTCGCGCCGCAGGGATCGCCTCGCCGATCGGCGGCGTTACCCCGGAGATCGGCGACGAGGCCAAGCTGCTCTCCGATCTCGCGTTCGCGCGCGCGTGCGGCTTCGGCGCGAAGCTTTGCATACATCCGCAGCAGGTCGCCGCCATCCATCGAGCTCTTCTGCCGACCGAGGACGAGATCGCCTGGGCGCGACGGGTTCTCGTCGCGGCCGACAGCGGACGCGGCGCGGCGCAGGTCGACGGCAAGATGGTCGATCGTCCGGTTGTGCTGAAGGCGAAGCGTATTCTCGAGCGCGCGCCGCACTAAGCATGGCGTTGCGCGGCGTTTAGTCTCGCCTGCGGTCGCGTTTTTTTCCCCTGGGCGAAAACGATTTAGCCCGATCCATCGGAGGCCTAAGGAAATGCCCTCGACAATCATCGATTCCGCGATCTTCGGCAACATCTTCTCCAGCGCCGCGATGCGCAAGGTGTTCTCCGATGAAAATAGAACGCAGAAATATCTCGACATCGAAGCGGCGCTGGCCCGAGTCCAGGCGCGGCTGGGGATCATTCCGGCCGAGGCGGCGGACGAAATCGTGAAGAACTGCACACTGGACAGGATCGACATGACGCAGGACATCACCGACACTGCCACGATGCTGCAGATCCGCGAGGCGCTTGCGCTGGTCGACGATGATCTGCAGGCGATCTCGCGGTCCATGGCGAATCTCGCGCAGCGCCACCGCGACACGCCGATGGTCGGCCGCAGCAATCTTCAGCAGGCGGTGCCGCTGACGTTCGGATACAAGATCGCCGGATTGCTGTCGGCGATCGAACGTCACCGTGCGCGCCTTGCCGAGCTGCGTCCGCGCGTGCTCGTGGGCGAGTTCGCGGGCGCCGTCGGAACGCTGGCGTCGATACAAAAAGGTGCGCTGGAAACCCAGGCGGGACTGATGCAGGAGCTCGGGCTGGGACAGCCGGACATCGCGTGGCATACGCAGCGCGACCGGATCGCCGAAGTCGGCTGTTTTCTCGGCTTGGTCACCGGCACGCTGGGCAAGCTCGCCACCGATGTGAAGCTGATGATGCAGACCGAGGTCGCAGAAGTGTACGAGCCTTTTGCGCCCGGACGCGGCTCTTCCAGCACCATGCCGCAAAAGCGCAATCCGATCGCGAGCTGCTATATCCATGCCTGTGCCTCGGTCGTGCGGCAGCACGCCGCCGCCCTGCTCGACGCGATGATCGCCGATCACGAGCGTTCGACCGGCCCATGGGAAATCGAGTGGATTTCGCTTCCGGAGGCGTTCCTGCTGTCCGCGGGCGCATTGGGGCAGGCGCGCTCCATCGTCGGCGGGCTGGAGGTCGATGTCGAGCACATGCGCGCCAACCTGGACATGACGCATGGGCTGGTAGTGTCCGAAGCGGTGATGATGGGATTGGCTCCGTACCTCGGGCGGGAACACGCGCACGATCTTGTCTACGACCTTTGCCGGAAGGCGATCGACGAGAAGCGGCCGCTGCTCGACCTGCTTGCCGAGACGCCGGAGATCACCCGCCACGTCGACCGTAAGCAACTGCAAACGCTGTGCGATCCGGCCAACTACCTTGGATTGTCGGGAAGCATGGTCGATCGCGTTCTCGCGAGCGTGTCGAGACCGGAAGACTCGAGCAAGGGTCCGGCCCCGAAACGCGTCGCAGGACGCTAAGCGATCTTCTTGAGGATACTCAACACCGTCTCGAAGCGCCTGCCGTAGGGCGGGCGCAACATCCACGTCAACGCGAACCGCGGCTGCACGAAAACCGCTTTCTGGTGCGTGAAAGTGAGAAACCCCCGCTCGCCGTGATAGGCGCCGATTCCGGACAGGCCGACCCCGCCAAACGGCAGCGATTCGTTGCTGAAATGCCATAGCGTGTCGTCGATGGTGACGCCGCCCGCGGTCGTCTCGCAGAGCACTCGCTTGCGCGCCGCGCTGTCGCCGCCAAACATGTACATCGACAGCGGGCGTGGCCGGGCGTTGATCCTGGCAATGGCCTCGTCGAGCGTCGCATAGCTGTCGATGGGCAGGATCGGCCCGAAAATCTCTTCCTGCATGATCGCCATGGCCTCCTTGACTCCGATCAGCAGTGTCGGCGACATCTTGCGCGCGCGGTCCATCTGCGGCGCGCCGTCGCCGTCGACCACGACCACCTTGGCGCCCTTGCGCCGCGCGTCCTCGATCAGCGCGGTCAGCCGGCTGTAGTGGTGCTCGTTGATGATGCTGGTGTAGTCTGGATTGTCGCCGGGCATCGGATACATCGCCGCGACGGCCTTGCCGATCTCGGTCACGAGCGCGTCGATGCGATGCTCGGGCGCGAGCACGTAGTCCGGTGCGATGCAGGTCTGTCCGGCGTTGAGGAGCTTGCCGGTGAGCAGGCGCGGCGCGACCGCCGCGATATCGGCGTCGGAATGAATCAGCGCGGGAGATTTTCCGCCGAGCTCGAGCGTGACCGGCGTGAGCTTCTCGGCCGCGGCGCGAGCGATCTTGCGTCCCACGGCGGTCGAACCGGTGAAAAAAAGATGATCGAAGGGCAGCCGTGAAAATTCGGTGCCGACGTCGGGCCCGCCGTTGACGACCGCCAGCTCGCCGGGCGCGAAATACTGTGCGGCAAGATCCTTCAGCAATGCCGACGTCCGCGGCGTGAGCTCGCTCGGCTTGAGCAGAACGCAGTTGCCAGCGGCAAGTGCGGCGACTGCCGGCAGGAGGGCGAGCTGGACCGGATAGTTCCATGGGCTGATCACGCCGACCACGCCCAGCGGCTGGCGCAGCACGCGGCTTTTGCCCGGCCAGAGATACAACGGCGTCGGAACGGCGCGCGACCGCATCCAGGCGCGCAGGTGCCGGCGCGCATGGCGCACGCCGACGCGAACCATGAACAGCTCGGCAAGACGCGTCTCCTGAGCCGGCCGCACGCCGAAATCCTGCGCGATCGCTTCGACGAGCTCCGCCTCGTGCGCATCGCACAAAGCCTCTATTCGATCGAGCCGCCCGCGGCGTGTCGCGTAGGATGGGTTCCTGTCGGCGGCAAACGCGGCGCATTGCACGGAGAACAGGCGTTGCAGATCACTCATCACGAACGACGGAGTCAGGCCTGCGTACGCGATGCATCGAGCGCCTGCAGCAGCGTATCCGGTTCATGGGCGCCCGAGACCGCGGTTCGCCCGTTGAATATGAAAAAGGGGACGCCGCCGACGCCGACCTCGCGTGCCTCGCGGTCCTCGGCAAGCACTTCACTGCTTTCCTTATCGGAGGCGAGCATCGCCTGCGCTTCCTCGAAAGAAAAACCGGCTTCCCGGGCGATGCGCGCGAGCTCCTCCCGACCGCCGATGTCGCGGCCGTCGATGAAGTATGCGCGGAACAAGCGCTCGACCAGATCGTCGCGCGCCCGCGCCTCACCCCGCTTTTGCGCCCACGCGATCAAGCGATGCGCATCGAGCGTGTTCGGCTGCCGGACAATCCGATCGAACTCGAACGGGATCCCCACCTCCTCGCCGACTTGCTTGACGCGGGCATAAATGCCGCCGGCGCGCGCCTTGCCGCCGAATTTCGCTTCGAGATATGCAGCGCGCGGTATGCCTGCGCGCGGGATGTCCGGATTGAGCTGGAAAGGATGCCAGCGGACTGCAACGGCCGT
>VBCZ01000372.1 GCA_005889025.1 Betaproteobacteria bacterium | reverse complement strand
GCGCTGTCCGGGTTGCGCGAAGTGGGAGACGTACTCGCCGCGTCGCACCGAGACGCCGGACGGATTCGTGTAACAAGCATGAGCGGACGTTGCACGAAGTTCCCAGTCCAAGCAGCGATGGCGCTATGCTCAGGATGACACGTGACTGCCGCTGAACCGCGCGTGATCGTTGCGCTCGACTTCCCGGACATGATGAGCGCGTTCGGGCTGGCCGCACGGCTCGATCCCTCGGCATGCGCGGTCAAGGTCGGCAAGGAATTATTCACCGTCGCGGAAGCAGGGCTGGTGCGCGAATTGGTGCGGCGAGGCTTTCGCGTCTTTCTCGACCTCAAGTTCCACGACATTCCGAACACCGTCGCGCAGGCATGCATCGCCGCCACGCATCTCGGCGTCTGGATGGTCGACGTTCATGCCGCGGGCGGTGGCGCGATGATGAAAGCCGCGCGCGAAGCTGTCGCGGCTGCGGCGAAGGACGAAAGCAAGCCGAGGCCGTTGCTGGTCGCGGTCACGGTGCTGACGAGCCTCACCGCCGAAGACCTTGCCGCGACCGGCGTGACCGGCACGCCGGAGGCCCAGGTGCTCCGCCTTGCGCGTCTGGCGCAGGCAAACGGTCTCGATGGCGCTGTTTGCTCCGCCCAGGAGGCCGCGGCACTGAGGGCGGCGTGCGGCCCGCAGTTCAAGCTGGTCACGCCCGGCATACGCCCGGCGGGAAGTGCTGCCCACGACCAGGCGCGCGTCATGACGCCGCACGCGGCGATCGCAGCCGGCGCGGATTATCTGGTCATCGGTCGCGCGATCACGGCAGCGGCGGACCCGTTGCGCGCGCTCAGGGAAATCAATGCGGCTCTGGGAGCTTCGCATTGAAGATCACGATGATCGGCTCGGGCTACGTCGGACTCGTTACCGGCGCCTGTCTGGCGGAAGTCGGCAACGACGTGCTTTGCCTCGACATCGACGTGCGCAAGGTCGACATCCTGCAAAAAGGCGAGGTGCCTATTCACGAGCCCGGACTGGCGCCGATGATAGAGCGCAATGTCGCCGCGCGACGTCTTCGTTTTACGACAGACCTCGACACCGCCGTGGCACACGGCACGCTTCAGTTCATCGCCGTCGGCACGCCGGCGGGCGAAGACGGCTCGGCAGATATGAAGTCCGTCATCGACGCCGCGCGAAATATCGGCAGACGCATGCAGGACTACAAGGTGATCGTCGACAAATCGACGGTGCCGGTGGGGACGGCCGATCGCGTGCGCGAGACGATCGCCGCCGAGCTTGAGGCGCGGGGCGCGACGATTCCCTTTGCGGTAGCTTCGAATCCCGAGTTTCTGAAGGAGGGTGCGGCGGTCGACGATTTCATGCGCCCGGATCGCGTTGTCATCGGCGCCGACGACGAACGCGCAATCGCCATGCTGCGGTCGGTGTACGCGCCGTTCCAACGCAACCACGAGCGGCTTCTTGTCATGGATGCGCGCTCGGCCGAGCTCACCAAATATGCCGCCAACGCGATGTTGGCGACGCGCATTTCGTTTATGAACGAGATCGCCAATCTGGCTGATGCGCTGGGTGCGGACATCGAGCACGTGCGCCAGGGCATCGGCTCCGATTCGCGGATCGGGTATCACTTCCTCTATCCCGGCGTCGGCTATGGCGGATCGTGCTTTCCCAAGGACGTGAAAGCGTTGCAGTCCACCGCGCGGCATCACGGCTTGACTTTGCGCATCGTCGAAGCCGTGGAGGCGGTCAACAAGTCGCAGAAATCGAGGCTCCTCGAGAAAGTGACCGAGCGTCTCGGCGACAACCTCCATTCCAAGCGATTCGCGCTCTGGGGCCTTGCCTTCAAGCCCAACACGGACGACATGCGCGAAGCGCCATCGCGAACGATGGTCGAAGGTCTTCTGGCGCGAGGCGCGACCGTCGTCGCATACGATCCGGTGGCGATGAACGAGGCGCGGCGGGTGCTCGGCGCGCCGGCGGGGCTCTCGTTTGCAGAAACACCGATTGACGCCGTCGGCGGGGCGGACGCGCTCATCGTCGTCACCGAATGGAAGGAGTTTCGCAGCCCGGACCTGGCCGAGATCAAGCGCCTTTTACGTCAGCCTCTGTTGTTCGACGGGCGCAATCTGTTCGACCCGTCGGTGGTGCGCTCCGCCGGACTGGAGTACTTCGGGATCGGCCGGCGGTGAAAAGCGCATCGCCGCGCCGATTTGAGGAGTTTCGAGCGGTCGTCGCGAAAACGCGCGTCCTCGTCGTCGGCGATGTCATGCTCGACCGCTACTGGTTTGGCGACGTCGAGCGGATTTCTCCTGAGGCTCCCGTCCCGGTCGTGAAGATCGCGCGCAGCGAAGAGCGGCCTGGCGGTGCGGCGAACGTAGCGCGCAATGCCTCCGCGCTGGGCGCGCAGACAACGCTCATCAGCGTCGTGGGAGAAGACGAACCCGGACGCATTCTGGACAAGCTGCTTGCCGCCGAGCACGTGCGAACCTCGTTACACCGCGACAGTTCGGTACCGACCACCGTGAAGCTGCGCGTCATCGGCCGCCAGCAGCAGCTGCTGCGCATCGATTTCGAGACACTTCCATCGCATGAGATCCTCGCATCGAAGCTCGCCGACTTCGAGCGGACGCTGGCGGAATTTGACGTCGTGGTTCTGTCCGACTATGGCAAGGGTGGGCTCGCGCATATCTCCCGCATGATCGCGCTTGCCAAGGATCGCGGCATTCCCGTGCTGGTCGACCCCAAAGGCGATGATTTCTCGCGTTACCGCGGCGCGACCGTGCTTACGCCCAACCGTGCCGAGCTTCGCGACGTCGTCGGGCGCTGGTACTCCGAGGCGGACCTTGCAACCAGGGCGCAGACGCTGCGTACGGAGCTTGGATTGGAGGCGCTCCTGATCACGCGCTCGGAGGAGGGCATGTCGCTGTATACCGATGCGGGCGCGCAACACATTCCCGCGCAAACGCGCGAAGTCTATGACGTCTCCGGGGCGGGCGACACCGTGATCGCGACACTGGGCGTTTTGATCGGCGCGCACGCGGATATAGGCAGCGCCGTGCGCATCGCCAATCAAGCCGCGGGCATCGTCGTCGGCAAGCTGGGAACCGCGGTAGTCCATCCCGACGAACTCGCGTAGTATCGACGCGAGCCGCAACGCCTGCGTCCGCCGCGAAGCGCAGCTCTCTTCGCAATATCTCATGGCGCACTCCACGACGGACAAAGCATGGCGAAAGTAAGAACGGCATATGCCTGTAGCGAGTGCGGAGGCCAGAGCAGCAAGTGGCAGGGTCAGTGTCCGCATTGCAACGCGTGGAACACCCTTGTCGAGAGCATCGCCGCGCCGCCGGCGTCGAGATTCAAGGCCCTTGCCGGAGCGCCAAGCGGCGTGCGGCCGCTGGCCAGCGTGCAAACCCTCGACAATCCGCGCGAGCCCACCGGGATCGAGGAATTTGACCGGGTACTGGGTGGCGGATTGGTCGCCGGCGGGGTCATCCTGTTGGGCGGCGACCCCGGCATCGGCAAATCAACGCTGTTGCTGCAGGCGATGGCCTCGATGGGCCTCAGGGGCAAAGCCGGCCGAACGCTATACGTGACCGGCGAGGAATCGGTGGAGCAAATCGCGCTGCGCGTGCATCGGCTCGGTCTCGTGAATGCCGCAGTCGAGCTTCTGGCCGAGGTGCAGCTCGAATCCATCATCAACGCCATCCGTATGCAGCGTCCCGATGTGGTCGTGGTCGATTCGATCCAGACGATGTACACCGAAGCGCTGGAATCGGCGCCGGGAAGCGTCGCCCAGGTGCGTGAATGCGCTGCGCAACTGACGAGGCTTGCCAAGCAGAGCGCGCTCACCGTCATTCTTGTAGGACATGTAACCAAGGACGGCGCAATCGCCGGACCTCGCGTCCTGGAGCATATTGTCGACACCGTGCTGTATTTCGAAGGCGATCCGCATTCGAGCTTTCGATTGGTGCGCGCGATCAAGAACCGCTTCGGCGCTGCCAACGAGCTCGGCGTGTTCGCCATGACCGAGCGAGGGCTCAAGGGGGTCGCCAATCCCTCGGCGCTGTTCCTTTCCCAGCACGCCGAGGCCGTTCCGGGAAGCTGCGTGCTCGCAACACTGGAAGGCTCGCGTCCGCTGCTGGTGGAAGTGCAGGCACTGGTGGATACGGTTCAGGGGGGACTGCCCAAGCGGCTCGCAGTCGGGCTCGATCCGCAGCGCCTGGCGCTATTGCTCGCCGTGCTGCATCGGCACGGCGGCGTCGAGACCGCGGGAATGGACGTCTTTGTAAACGCCGTGGGGGGTGTGCGAATAGCCGAGCCCGCAGCCGACCTGGCGGTCACAATGGCGGTTTATTCCTCCTGTAAAAACAGCCCCCTGGACAAGAAATCTATAGTCTTTGGCGAGGTTGGCTTGGCGGGCGAAATCAGGCCGGTTCTGCGCGGTCAGGAGAGGCTGCGCGAAGCCGCCAAGCTTGGATTCAAGCGAGCGATCATTCCTTCGGCAAACCGACCGCGTCAGGCGATCGACAACATGCAGATCGTCGCGGTCAGCCGCATCGATGAAGCGCTGGCGGAGTTGCGCTCGTAGAAGGAAGGCAATGGCCTCGCGCCTCGCGGGCGTCGGATTGCACTGCTTCGTTCGGGTTGACGATCGACCGCCGAAAGCGTCGAATATCCGTGTTTGCCGCTTGCGCAGCCACAGTCAGGTTTGCCGGCAAAAGAACGACGCATCCGCCGAATACCGAAGATCATCCCCGAAAGGACCTCAGCATGGCCACCAAGACCTCACCCAAAGCCAAATCCAAGAAAACGTCTCGCGCACGCACGGCCAGGCCCGCTCCAAAATCCGCTGCCAAGGCGGCGCGTGCAACTCAGTTCTCCATGCCCGGGCCAATGAGCTTCAAGGACCTGCCCAAGATGGGGAAAGCGATCACTCCTGAGCAGGCGTTCGAGCTCTACAAGACCAACGCAAAGATGGCGCTGGACGTGATCAACGCTGCCATCGAAAGCACCGCGAAGCTGCGAAAACTGCAATTCGAGGGCGAGGAAGAAGCGCGCTCTATGCAGAAAAAAGCGTTTCGACATGCTGCGGAAGCCAGCGATCCTCAGTCGCTCGTCGCCGCAGGCCAGAGCGTGACGCAGGAAGCGGTCGAGAAAGCGATGCAGTACTGGGAACAGATGTTCGAAATGATCGTGGAGATGCAAAAACGGCTGTTCGCACTCATGGAAGAGCAAATGTCGGGAGTGCCCGGCGCGAAGGAAGCCAAGGCAGTCATGGCCATGATGCCCGACATCAGGCAGGCGCAGAATCTGGTCAAGGCGATGCAAGAGGTAATGTCTTCCGGCGGTTCGGCCTTTGGCTCCATGCAGCGCGTGATGGGAGATTTCGCGCGCATGGCGCAACAATCGATGCCCGGCGCCAAAACTCAGTGACGCAGCGCTAGTTGTGCCGTACCGTAAGTTCCGACGATAAAGGAGCGAGCGAAATCGGCCGTCAGGCAAGGCGCGCGGGCGACAGCGTAGCTTGGGCTACGGTGAGGCCGCGCAACGCCGCATGGCGGTCGAGGTTGCCGCGAACTATCAAGCGAATTTGCGGGACGGCACACTAACCGCAACGAATGGCAGGACCGGCGGGCGCGCGCCGCTGGACGGACGTGGCGGCCGCTCGCTGCGTGTCTGGCCCGCACTGACGAATATCGTTGGCGGTAATCGTCGTGCCGCGGATGCCGATGGGGAGGCATCCGGCGAGGAGTACGATCAGCGCGCAACAAACGAGGATTTTCATCGCACCCACTATGGGTCTCGTCGCCCGAATCGGGCTGCGTTTACCGAGCTTTCAGGGGCCTTCGAATTCATGCGTGAAGGCTTTTTGCTTAAAAGTGGACTATACGCGCTTACCTGAACCCGGGCGTCATCGGGCGCGCCCGCAGATGGACCGACGTGGCGCCAATCCTCCCGTCTGACGGGCGGTCGTTGTTGCACCGCTGCGGACTAGCACCGGCGCGCCGGCTTAAAAAAAAGGCCGCGCCGGAAGGCGCA
>VBCZ01000371.1 GCA_005889025.1 Betaproteobacteria bacterium | reverse complement strand
TTGTAGCGGGGAATCGCGCATGCGCTGCGCTATAATCGCGAGAAACACCTCAGGGCTTGCGGCCCCTGGCCTGCAAGCCCTTTTTGTTGCCCGGGATCGATGCGCAAGTCCTTCTCCCCAGCCGCTTTCTTCGAAGGTTGCCGCGACAGCCTACCGATGCTGATAGGCATCATTCCTTTCGGGATCGTCTGCGGCATCGGCGCCGTCGCGGCGGGCGCGTCGCCTGTCGCCTCGCTCGCCATGTCGATGATCATGTTCAGCGGGGCCGCCCAGATTGTCGCGACACAGCTTCTCGCGTCGGGGGCGCCGTTTGCCGTGATTCTGCTCTCGTGCCTGGTCGTGAGCTTGCGGCTGCTGATGTACAGCGCGGCGATGGCGCCCTACCTGCGAACGCTCGATCATCGATGGCGCAGCCTGCTCGCGTTCGTTCTCACCGACCAGGCTTTTGCCGGCACGCTGCAGCGATTCCGCGACTCGGATGACGTGGGCGCGAACGCGTCGTATTTTCTGGGCAGCGGCGCCATGTTGTAGATCGGATGGCAATTTGCCACGCTGGGCGGCGTTCTGGCCGGAGCGTTCATTCCCGCGTCGTGGCACCTGGAATTCGGCGTCCCGCTGTGCTTCCTCGCCGTGCTCGTGCCGCTTCTCCGCGACCGGGTTTCGTTGATCGTGTTCGCCATATCTGCCGTCGCCGTCGTGGCGCTCGATGCGATGCCGCTGCGCCTGTCGTTGATCTGCGCTGGGCTACTCGGGATCGCGGCGGGTGTGATCGGAGACAAGGCGATGCGAACCCATGAGTAGAGAGCTCACGATCTGGCTTCTGGTCTTCGCGGTGGGCGCGATTACGTATACGGCCCGGGTGTCGTTCATCGCCCTGTTCGCGCGCAGAAGCATGCCTGCGCTTCTCGCCCGGGCGCTCCGGCACGTTCCCGTCGCGATGCTGACCGCGATCGTGGTTCCCGCGATCGTGTTCTCCGCGCCCAGCGTCCTGGACCTCTCGCCGGGCAACATCAGGCTCATCGCCGCGCTCGTCGCGTCGGCTGCCGCTTGGTGGCGGCAAAGCACCATGTTGACCATCGCGGCCGGCATGGCGGCTTTATGGCTGCTCCAATATCTTGTAGGCTAATATTGGCCCATGTTTGTAGGCCCGAATTCATTCGGGCGCGGTGATCATCGATACAGGGCGTGCGAATGAATTCGCACCTACGATCGAGGTTTTAACGGGAAACGATGATGCGCTTCGAAGGCACCGACACCTACATCGCGACGCCTGACCTGATGCTCGCGGTGAACGCTGCCGTCACGCTCGAGCGGCCGCTGCTGGTCAAGGGTGAGCCCGGAACTGGCAAGACGCTGCTCGCCGAAGAAGTCGCCCGAAGCTTGGGGCGGCCGCTGGTGCAATGGCACATCAAGTCGACGACCAAGGCGCAGCAGGGCCTCTACGAGTACGACGCCGTCTCGCGCCTGCGCGATTCTCAGCTCGGCGACGAGCACGTCGGCGACATCGCCCACTACATAAAGCGCGGCGTCCTGTGGGAGGCTTTCGGGTCGGATAGTCCTGCGGTCGTGCTCATCGACGAGATCGACAAGGCCGACATCGAATTCCCCAACGACCTCTTGCGCGAGCTCGACCGGATGGAATTCTACGTCTACGAGACGCAGACCACGATTCGCGCGCGCCATCGGCCGCTGGTCGTGATCACCAGCAACAACGAAAAGGAATTGCCCGACGCGTTTCTGCGGCGCTGCTTTTTTCACTATATCCGTTTCCCCGACAAGGAGACGATGACGCGGATCGTCGATGTCCACTTTCCGGGGCTGAAAAAGACGTTGCTCAAGGAAGCGCTCGAGGTTTTCTTCGAGCTGCGGGAAGTGCCCGGATTGAAGAAAAAGCCATCGACATCCGAGCTGCTAGATTGGCTCAAGCTCCTGCTCGCCGAGGATATCCCGCCCGAGGCGCTGCGCAGCCACGACAAGAAGGTGATCATTCCGCCGCTGCACGGCGCCCTGCTCAAGAACGAGCAGGACGTGCACTTGTTCGAGAAGGTCGCATTCATGGCACGCTCAGGACGCTAATCCGGTCGGGACATGCCGCCGTTCATAGAGCCGGTGACGCTGAGAGGCAAGCACGCCACGGTGGAGCCGCTCGACGCTACGCACGAGGACGCGCTCAAGCGAGCGGCCGCGGACGGCGAGCTGTGGGAACTCTGGTACACGTCGGTCGCGCCGCCGGACAGGATGGGCGAGTACATCGCGATTGCTTTGGACATGCGGGAAAGGCTGGGCGCGATGCCTTTCGTGGTGCGCGACAGTAAAGATGGCGAAATCGTGGGCTGCTCGCGTTATTTCAACGTCGATGCGCCCAACCGGCGGCTGGAAATCGGCCACACGTGGTATGCGAAGCGGGCGCAGCGCACCGCGATCAACACCGAATGCAAGCTGATGCTGCTCGCGCACGCGTTCGAAAAGCTCGCCTGCATCGCGGTTGAGTTTCGCACGCACTGGTTCAACCATGCGTCTCGCGAGGCGATCGCGCGCCTGGGCGCCAAGCAGGATGCGGTCCTGCGCAACCACCAGCTCATGCCGGACGGCTCGAAGCGCGACACCGTCGTATTCAGCATCATCGACGGCGAATGGCCGGCGGTGAAGCGCCATCTCAAGTTCCAGCTCGAGCGTCCTCGGTGATGCATTCGCACACAGGTGACTCATTCCCTTCCCCTCGATGGGGGAGGGTTAGGGTGGGGGCGGGAGCCGTCTGCGTGCGCCACCCCCATCCCGTCCTTCCCCCGTTAAGAGGGAAGGAGCTCTCATGCTGATCGACTTCTTCCTTCATCTCAAGAACTCCAAGCTGCCGG
>VBCZ01000370.1:2255-2446 GCA_005889025.1 Betaproteobacteria bacterium | reverse complement strand
TGCAAACACATGCGGGTGCGCTGTTTGTCAGCGGTGATCCGCTTTTCACCGCTGCTCGCACTCAACTAACGGCGTTGGCCGCGAAATATGCGATACCGGCCAGCTATTCATTCCGTGATCTAGCGGTCGCTGGCGGCCTGATGAGTTACGGAGTCAATCTCTCAGACGTGCATCGCCAAGCGGGCGTGTAT
>VBCZ01000370.1:0-2007 GCA_005889025.1 Betaproteobacteria bacterium | reverse complement strand
CTGCTTCGGGTAGAGCGCGATGACCGGTTAAGATCGCCTGCTGCCGTTTTCGGGCTTCACTCTCGCCAGGGTGAGCGCTGGCGTTGTTACTGATCGGGGTGTAGTCTCACTCCAGCCTGGGGCGTCACCTCGCGCGAGGTAAGTTTGGCATGGCCGGTTCCCGCTCCGCAGCGCGTCACCGCTCCGCGGTGCCGCGCCTTCATTGGCGCGCTACGCTCTGCCCCTCGTTTAGCCCGCAACTAATCGTCGCCGACGCGGCCCGGCAATAACCAAACCTTAATGAGCCCGCATGGCCACAAGGTCGCGGTTCGAGGGTGTGACCACTACGAGTTCCGGAGCAGGAACGTGATACGCAAGGACTCTTACTGGAAGATCGTTGAGTAGCGCGGCTCACCGCGAGTGTTGGGCCGCTGTACCGAGGAGGTTCCTATGGCAAACGGCAGATACGCGCTGATTACGGGAAGTTCACGTGGCATCGGAAGAGGAATCGCGCTGGCGCTGGCAGACGACCACGTTAAGGTCGCGATTCACTACTACCAGAATGAGGCTGCCGCTAAAGAGACACTCGCGCAAGTGCGCGAGCGAGGATCGGATGGAGTCTTGGTTCGAGCGGATGTGAAGGACCCGGCACAGATTACCGACATGTTTGGCACGGTGAAGCGGGAATTCGGAAAACTGGACATCTTCGTCAGCAACGCGCGCCCTGAAGCGTCCGAATTCTTCCAGCCGCCTCTGGATATCACCCTGAAGCAATGGGACACGGCATTTGATTCCCAGGCGAAGGCTTTCCTGGTCGGCGTTCGGGAAGCGATTCCGCTGATGGGTGATGGGGGCAGGATCTTCGCGATCACTTACGCCGAAGGGAGCCGTACGGGAGGCTTGCAACCGTGGGTCGGCATGGGTTCAGCGAAGGCGGCGCTGGAGTCTCTCGTCCGTTACTTCGCCGTGGCAGTTGCGAAGCGCGGTATCACGGTGAATGCGATAAGCCCGGGGTGGACGGAAGACAGCGTCTTGAACACTTTGCCGGAGCAAGTCCAAACCCTCATTCGGAATTGGCACGCCGGCGGCTGGACTCCAATGCGGCGCCTGGGAACGCCAGCGGACGTAGGCAATGTCGTTGCTCTTTTCTGTTCTGACAAAGCCCGATGGATCACGGGGCAGGTGATTTATGCGGACGGTGGCGCATCGTTGATGAATCCAGAGGTCCCACCCGAAATCCAGATCGGATAGATGCGACGGGCAGCAGTTGCGTCAATGCGCTGCGGCTGCGTGGTCAACGCTGGTTACGTTGCGCCGTTGAATGGCGCTTCGGAGGAGATTGACCGGGCGGCTTGAGTCGAACTGGGACCGTCGAGAATCAGGCCGCGTCCGACGTACGGTGCCGTCGCCGCGGTCGCCGCCAAGAGTTCGACGACGACGGTCCGTCTGCATGACTGTTAGTGCGCCTCCAAACCCAGGGTAGGCAACCATGACAGAGGAGGAAAAGGGCAACTACCAGTTATTGCTCGAATTGTGTGCGGCATTCAACGCACACGACTTGGACAGGATCATGGCGCATTTTGCCGAGGATTCGACGCTGGATATGCCCAGAGGCAGCAGGCCGTGGGGGACTCGGTGCATCGGAAAAGATGCCGTGCGAAAGGGGTTGGCGATGAGATTCGAAACGACCCCTGACGTCCACTATGGCGAGGATCGGCACTGTGTATCGGGCAGCATGGGCGTATCGGAGTGGTTGCTGACTGGAACGACCAGAGATGGGCGCAAGGTGGAGGTTCGAGGGTGTGACCACTACGAGTTCCGAAGGCGGAAAGTGATACGCAAGGACTCCTACTGGAAGATCGTCGAGTAGCGCGTCCGCTTACCGCGAGTAGCTGCGAATTCATTCGCACAGAGCTGCCTATTTTTACGTTGCGCCCGAATGAATTCGGGCCTACCGCACCTTGGCGTTGAACGCACTAACTGACGCTGTCGGCGCAGAACGGCCAGCGGCATATCACGCGTTTAATG
>VBCZ01000054.1:3796-8366 GCA_005889025.1 Betaproteobacteria bacterium | reverse complement strand
TAAAAGAGCGCTACAAAGAGCGCCCCGATGCGGCCCTGATCACGCTAAAGGCGCAGGGCCGGTTGGGCGAGGGGATCACTTGCAATGTTCAAACCGGCAAGGCGCTCCTCGCGGCGGGGCTGCATCCGGCGACGGGAGGCGACGGACTGACCGCGTGTTCGGGCGACATGTTGCTTGAGGCGCTTGTCGCATGTGCCGGTGTGACGCTCAACGCGGTCGCGACGGCGATAGGCGTCGTGATTCGAAGCGGCGCGGTAGGTGCCGAAGGCGATCTCGACTTTCGCGGCACCTTGGGTGTTGCCAAGGATGCGCCGGTTGGATTTCAGCGTATCCGCCTTCACTTCGACCTGGATACCGATGCATCTGAAGATCAGCTGAGTACGCTTATTCGCTTGACTGAGCGCTATTGCGTCGTCTATCAAACACTGCGCCAGTCCCCGGAAATGACCGTGTCTGTATCCGTGGCCTGAAAACGCGCCGTAATCGGCGTGCTGATACCGGGACATAACAATGAATAATGTCGTTCTCAAACCTCTCCAGAAATTCACCGTCAGCCATCTGGACGAGGCCGATTTCAAGACCGGTGGGCTGCGAAGCTACTCGGCCTACCGGGATCTCGGCATTGCGGCGGCGACCAGCGGACTGGCGACTGCGCATGTGATCCGAATGATCGCGCCGTTCACTGCGGCGTTGAGCCAGCGGCACCATCACAACGTCGAATTCCAGCTCGTGTATGTCCTCAAAGGCTGGTTCAAGAGCGAATTTGAGGGACATGGTGTCCACACCATGAAGGAAGGTTCGTGCTGGATTCAACCACCGGGTATCCGGCACAGCGTTCTCGGCTGGTCGGATGATTGTGAGGTGCTGGAGGTCATGCTTCCCGCCGAGCACGAAACGGTCAACGATCCCTGATGTGGTGAATCAAAAATTCACGACCTATTTCTTGTCGTCTTTCCCGCCCTTCGACTGCGTCCAGAACCTGTCCTGAGCTTGCCGAAGGGACAGGCTCCTGCGGGAATCCAGTGGCTTTGAAAAATAAATGGGACCCAGCGACGCTCGACGACGCTGGGCCCCCGCTTTCAAGCGTCAGCTTTTCAGCTTGATGGCAACGCCCTGCGGCGCCAGCGTAAATCTGACCCCCTGTTGCGTACCGTGGAGACGTAGCACGACGCCATGCTCGTTCTTCATGATCACGTCGTTTTGACCGCCGGCGACGGCGATACCCGCTTCGCCCGCCGCGTAGTTGCCCGAAAAATCCGCCACGTTATTCAGGTTGAACACTTCGCCCGTCGACGTGACATTCGAAATCCCGAGGTCGACGACGCTCAGTCCGGTGACTGAGAATGTGTAGGTTTTGCCGCCATAGTTCAGCGTGCCATCACCCCAGGTCACGCCAACCCCGACGGCAACGGCTTTGCTCGAGATATTCACTCGCCCGGAGGGATTCGTGCTCCCATAGACAGGAAATCCGTTGTACTACATGTCCGCCCGAACGCTGCTGCTATTTGGTGCGGGTGCAAACCCGAGCCGAGCTCCCGGACGACCGCAGCGATAAGGCTCACCATCGGCGAGCCACGTCACCACCATCCAAAAGACAAGCGGGACGCCCGCCGGTTCACTGATCGACGTACCGCAACTTTAGCGTCGAACAAGCCCACGTCGAAACCCGGCATCAGATACTCGGGTGCACGGGCGCAGCCTGCTTGCCGATTTTCGCGCCGTGTGAAAGCCGACCGCAAGCGGTCCCACCCGCTCCAGCAGCCCGGCTTGCGCCTCGTCGGGCCCGTGCCGGAATGAAAGATACCCGCCCGAGGGCATCTTGCCGATGGGCACGTAAAGACGGATACTCCGTGGCTTCTTAGGGGAAGGTCCGATCGTTCTAGGGGAGGGTCCATGATGGCAGGAACAGACGTGAAGAGAGGGATAAGGGCCAGCGCACTTCGGGTCATCGGAAGTGACTTGCTGCTAGGCGTCGCGCGGCGCATTCACGACGCTCTTGCGTGGGCCGTCGATGCCAAGCGAATGGCATTCGCGTGCATCACTGTGTTCACCACGGTGTCAGTTGCGCAGGCGGCACAGCAGTGCTTTTACCAACCTGGCACCTACGGCGCCCTCACCGTGACGCAAAGTGGTCCCGGGTGCGGCACCTCCCTCACCTTTGGCGGGATCACGGGCCTGTACATGGGCGACAGCAACGTCACCGAAGCGTGCACGTTCAATCTGGCGCCTGCCGTTCAGGGAAACACGATCAATGTGACGCTCACCGCGCACAGCTGCAATAACACGACCTACTGCGAGGAAGCGCGCTTCTCGCTCAATGGAACGCACTACGTGGTTGCGCCGGCCGACCTGGTGACACCGTTCGGGGCTGGAAGCGCGGTGACGATCACCGGCGCGGGCGATATCGTCGAAGCGCCCGGGGGGAGCAGCGCCGGCAGCGGCGTCGTCACATTCCATAACGCGCCGGCGAGTGTTCCCAGCATTAACATCAACCATGTGATTACGTTGGGTGCTCCCAATGGCACGATCTATTTGGTATGTGCCAACGATGCGGCTGTTGTTGGCCCACCCGCGGCGCCTACGCCCGTTCCGACGCTGACGCAATGGATGCTGGCGCTGCTGGCTGCAATCGTGGCGGGCTTGGGCCTGATGCTGCGCCGACGACGTTCTTGACCGATCCAGAGATGCGGGGCGGCGCGTCCCCGCACCTCTGCGCTCGGCGGTGAACGTGCCAAGACATCTTCGCTGCGACACGAAAGCGGCGGTCGCGTTCGCAATCCTCACGACGGTGTCGATCGCGCATGGCCAGGTCTACAAGTGCACCGACGGCACCGGCAAAACAACCTACTCGGATGCGCCGTGTGATTCCGTGGCCAAGCCGCTCAATCTTCCGAATGACACAAAGGGAAACGCGACGGACCCGCACGTGTGCGCCCAATTGCTCGACGAGACGCGAAGGCTCGCCGCGGAAGCCGACCGCGACGCCAGACGGGGTCGCATCGAAAGTACCCGGAGCGCGAAGCGCCGGCAGGCGCTGACCAGGCAGTACGAGGCGCGCTGTGCCGGAATAACCCGTTCCGAGCCTAAGCCGAAGTAAGCTCGCGTCGCAAGATCGCAACATGCAGGCGCACGTGATCGAACACGCCTATGCGCCCGGTCACCCCTTGTATTCGAGCACATGCATGCCGGCATTCCAGTCGCTGACGAACATCAGCCCTTCGGTGGTGACAAACAGGTCGGCCGTTTTCGCGTCGAGCGCGATGTTGGGACGCGGATCGATAAGTCTCGCCGGGATCGGCGGCACCCAGTACGCGATTTCCTTCGGCGCGAATTGATCCCTGATGTCGAACACGCGCACGCCGGCGTTGTTGTAGGTGGCGAAGATGGTTTCCTCGCTTTGCATCGAGCCCGGGCGATTTTCGTGCAGGTTGTGCGGCCCGAACGTGCCAAGCGAACAGTAGTCGCGGTCCCGCGGCGTGGGCAGGGTGGAAATCGGCACCGGATTCTCGGGCGCACGCACATCGAGCACGAAAGTGTGGAACGTGCCTTTGGCGCATTGCTGCGCATTGGCCTCGTCGGCGATCACCGCGAGCTTGCGGCCGGGAAGCGGCAGCGGCGTATGCGTGCCGCCGGGGAACGGCGGCGACCAGTTGATGTGCGATAGCAGCTTCGGTTTGGCCGGGTCGCTGATGTCGAGAATCGTGAACCCGCCGTCACGCCATGCGCCATAGCCCAAATTGCCGGCGGTGATCATGTGGTGAAGCGCGGCCCGCCTGCCCTTCGGCAGCGTGGGAGTCTCGCCGGCTGCGCGGTTCATACCCGGCAGCGCCCAGCGCGAAACGATTTCCGGCTTGGTGATATCTTTCAGGTCGATGATGGCGAGGATATGGTCGGTATAGCCGTCGAAATGCGCGGCCACGGTGGCGTAGCGCCCGCCCGGCCACCAGACGCGGTTGATGCCGAACCCGGGAATTTCGAGAAACGCGATTTCCTTCATCTCGCCGGGCTTGGAGATGTCGTGGATCGACAGACCCGAGCGGAACTTTTTCCGGTTGGTGATGCTGTCGACCAGGTTGTTCTCGAAATAGCCGCGCATGCCGTCGTAGGACTGCATAGCCACGATGTTCGCGCCATTGGCAAGCAGCAGCAGGTCCTCGGCGGTTTGCAGCTGGTGCGTGCGCGTGCCCGGCCCGGCAGTGAAAAAATGGACCGGCTTCAGCTTGCGCGGATCGGCGGCGTCCAGAATCGTCACGCCGTCGCTGAACATATGGCCGACGTAAACGTGCTTGCGATTGACCATCACCTGCACGCCGTCCGGCCGGCCGCCCTGATCGCTGTACGAGATGTGCTCGATGCGGTTGCCGATACCTTGCGGCGGAACCGGCCCCATGGGCTTCGCGGGCGGCGCAGCCAGCGCCTCAAAGGCTGTACCGCCCAGAGCCGCTATACCGAGCAGCATCTTGAGATGCTCGCGCCTCGTATTGTCACTCATGATTCCTCCTTTGTTGACTCATCGCCTGTCGACAATACAGGCGGTCTTTCTCGTGGTGCTGCTTCCTAGCGCAGAAAA
>VBCZ01000054.1:0-3757 GCA_005889025.1 Betaproteobacteria bacterium | reverse complement strand
CAGACCCGTTCACCGATCGATATCGTGTTGGTTACGGTTGTTATGTTTTTGGTCTTGTACGGCTTTTTGCCGCTCCAGTAGCGCTGCATGCCGACCAGGGCCTTGTCTGCATCGCCGTCGCGTTCACACAGCGCCGAGAGTAGATACAAAAGCGATTTATCGTAGACACCCGGAACTTGCCAGTATCCGCCTTCACGCTTGTCCTCGAGCGCGAAAAATCGGTAGGAGTGCACTCGATTCCTGAACACATCGTCGTCGATCGTTTCCGCGAATGCATCGAAGGAAAGCGCAGCGGCGATGAACACGATGTCCGCCTTGATCTTTGCCGGAAGCCTGTCGTCGATCGCATTGAGCAAGCGGTTGATGTACACCGCGCCGCCGCTGTGGGCGATGAGCGTCAGGCGCATGTCGTCGTTCCATGCCGCAAGCAGGCACTCGAGGAACGCCGTGCCTCCATACCTGGTGGCGTCAGCTCGAAAGGCGTCATCGATATCGGCCTTCATGCTCTCCCATATGCCGGCGAGAATGACGTCCAACCCGATCGCAATGGCAATCTCTTCGATCAGCGTCGTATACAGCCCGTGATCGTGACCCGATCTGAGGCGCTTCCATACGCGAATCAAAATCCCGCTGCCGAGCGCCGGCGTGAAGCGCTTGGTCTGATTCATCCAGCGATCGAAAGCCACAATGATCGGATCCTTGGCCAGGTCTTCCTGGAACGCCCGTATTGCCTGAATCCTTTCCTCCACGAGCGGCAGCGTCATGTCGCCCCGTCGCAGCGCCCAGATCGCGTCGACAGCACGGCCGTAGTCTGCGAGCGTTGTCAGCGGAGGAGGCTCGTCGCCGTGCAGCCGTTGAGCGATGTCCTGAAGGGATTGGCGTCGTTCTTCCGGCAGAAGACCCTGCACTCGGAGCATCTCCTGGATCACAAATATCATGTCCTGCTGGACGACGCGGCGAATCACTTCATCTTCTGCAAATCGAGAGAGTCGCCTTTGCAGCGCTGTCAGCAAATCGGAATTCCAGATGAAAAAGAAAGGATAGGCGCCGGCGCCGCGATACCCGGCGATGAGCTGATCGGCCTCCGCCATGCCATCGCTGCGGCTTACCAGACCGCCGTGAAAGAAAACGGCGAGATGGTTCTTCTTCGAGCTTTCAAACGCCCGAAACGCTTGCTCCAGGTCGTACAGGTTCGTCTGGTCGAACTCACCGTGAACCAGGTCGACATAGTCCTTCTTGTCTAGCGGCATGGTTGACCTCGCCAGGAACCGAAAGAATACAGGTCGCGCTTGGGACGGCTGCATGCTTTCCAGCCCGACAAGCCCTACTTTGCAGCATGGCTTGGTCGTACGCAACATCGCGGCTTGAGTGAATGCCGATACCCTCGTCCGGTCGCGCGCCGACGCGGCGATGGAGTGAAGAGCGCGGCTGTGAGTGGGTAAACGTCGCCGAATGTCCGCTCCCGGGCCGAATCGAGGCGGGGCCCGGTTGATCGGCTCCGGCGGGTCGCCGCAAAGGGAGTGTTCAAGCTGCGGTAAAATCTGACGACCACGCACCGTACCCGACCGTCCGTTCAACGCATCGGAATCAGCAGTCACTCGCAGGAGCACGTGCGGATGGCAGTCTGGCAAATACAGCTTCTTGGCGGCTTACGCGCGACGCACGGGAACTGCGTGATCGCCCAGTTTCCGAGTCGACCCATAGCAATGCTGTTGGCGCGGCTCGCCCTGCAACCGCAGCGGCGCCACGCGCGCGAGGAGCTCATCGAGCTGCTCTGGCCTAACGTCGAGCTCGATGTCGGCCGCAATCGTCTTCGCCAGGTTCTTTCGACACTGCGCCGACTCCTGGAGCCAGCGACGTGCGCGAGTTCGAGCAATTCCTTCGGCAAGGAGCCCGTGCGCAGGCGCTGGACTGCTATCGCGGCGATCTGCTGCCCGGCTTCCTTGACGAGTGGATCGAAGACGAACGCGCCCGCTTGAGTGCGCTGTACGAACGCGCGCTCGCGCGAAGCGGTGACGCGATCGAGAAGGCGCGGGCTCATGAGCCGCCTTTACTCCGGCGCGATGCGGTGCCCGCAACAGCCGCAGAACGTGCGCCGCAATTGCACAGCTTGCCTTCCTATGTGAGCGTTTTCTTCGGGCGGGAAGACGACAAGCGCGGCGTCCTGGATGCTCTTGCGCAGCACCGCCTGGTAACGCTCGCCGGATTGGGCGGCTTCGGCAAGACGCGTTTGGCGGTGGAGTCTGCCCGCGCGGCAACCCGCTTCAATACCGTGGCGTTCGTCGCGTTGAGCGAATGCACCGATGCCGGTTTGATCGCGGATTGCATCCGGAGCGCGCTGCGCATGGAAGCCTCGCAGGAGGATGTGCTGCCACAGTTGTGCGCCTTTCTGGGCGAGCAAGACGTCTTGCTGGTGCTGGACAATTTCGAGCAACTGGTCGACGACGGCGCGGGTGTCGTGCTGGATCTGCTTGAACGGCTGCCGCACCTGCGATGCCTGGTGACATCGCGCCGAGTTCTCGATGTCCCTGGCGAGCGTGTACTCGTGATCGACCCGCTTCCCGTGCCGCAAGCATCCATGGATGCGGCCGAGGCCGCGTCGACGCCCAGCCTCGCGTTATTCATCGATCGCGCGCGCGGCGCGCGTGCCGACTTTGCGCTGACGGATGACAATCGCACGGCGTTGATTCAGCTTTGTCGTGCGCTCGAAGGTTTGCCGTTGGCAATCGAGATCGCCGCATCGCGCATTCGCGCCTACTCCCCGACCGAGATGTGCAACGCGCTTGCCGAGCGCTTCGCCTTGCTGACGCGACAGGGACAGCGCGGAGCCCGCTATGGCCGCCACGCGTCGCTTCAAACGACGATCGAGTGGAGCTGGCACCTCCTGAGCGGGGCGCAACAGCAGTTCTTTGCGGCGTTGTCGGTGTTTCGCGGTCGCTGGACAGGTGCTGCAGTCGAATCGGTTTGCGGGACCGGCGATGCGCGCGCGCATCTCGAGGCGCTCGTGTCTGCTTCGCTGCTTCGCGCCGAGGCGGATGAATCCGGCGTCACGCGCTTCTCCATGCTGGAAACGCTGCGCGAATTTGTCGAGGAGCGGCTCGATACCGAGAGGCGCAGGCTCCGGGCACGCCATCGCGCCTACTTTCTGCAGGTGGCCCGCCAAGTTGCCGCCGACAGCTCGATCGCGGAGCGGGAGTTTCCGAATCTGAAGCAGGCGCTCATGACCGCAGTGGAAGATGCGGAGCCCGCCTGCGCACTCGACCTCGGCGTGGCGTTGCGACCGTACTGGGAGGCGCACGGCACCTTGCCGGATGAATTGCGGCTGCTCAAGCAGGCAGTGGCGAGCTGCTCGAACGATGAACCCAGCCTGCACGCGGGCTTGAACCTGCTGGCACAACTGACCCTGACTGCCGGCGATACCGAGCAGGCGCGCGGCTACGCGCAACGCGCCCTGCTTGAAGCGGACGATCAACCGTTGCGCCGCGCATCGGCGTTGGTCACCTTGTCGCGCGTGAACTGGGAACGCGATCAGCACGACGGTGCAGTCACGGGAAACCTGGATGAAGCACTCGCTTTGGCAGCGGCTGCAGGTTTCGCGGAGGTAGAAGCCGACGCGCTGCGTGTCAAGGCCACGGTCGCTCTCAAGCACGGCTTGGAAGATGCGGATTACCGGGCCGCGAATGCGCTGTTCGAGCGCGCGGAGGCGCTCTACCGCCAGATCGACCAGCCCCGATGGTTGCACCGGGTGTTGCTGTCG
>VBCZ01000368.1 GCA_005889025.1 Betaproteobacteria bacterium | reverse complement strand
GGAGCCTGGATGTCGATCGCCAGCTCGCGCTCGATCCACACCTCGCCGTCGATGTGGGTTCGCGCGGTCTCCGTCAGCGACGCGACCGCGACTGTCCCGTCACGCTTTCCGCCGCCTTCTTCGACCAGACGCCATGACAGCCGTCTTCCATCGAGGCTCTCAGGGAGATGGACTGGCAATGCCAGCCGCGGCCCCTGCCGCGCGACGACCACCGGCGCGATCGCTCGCTGCCAGAGGGCTCGTTCCCTTTGCTTGAGCTCGCGCTCGGCGCGCTCATCGGTATCGGCATCCACAGCCATCGCCGAGAGCAGCGCACGCAGAGTGCGATCCGACACGCGATGCTCCGTACCCCAGACGTCGCGGTACGTCGGCGCAATGCCATACGCTTGCGCAAGCCGCAGTAGTGCATCGCTCACGTCGGATCCAGGGTCACTATCACCGAGCACGGCGGCATGAGTCGCCGGCCCGCGTCGGGATCGCCGCGCCCGGTCGCGTAGAGCACCTCCCCGCGCTGTTCTCTTACGCGGTGCGCTTCGCTCCGGGAGAAATTGGCGGCAAGGTGCAGGCGCGCACCATCGCCGAGCGTCCAATCGACGTGCAGCAAGTCGCCTCTCTCGACTTCGAATGCGCCCGAGGGGCCAATCCCGGGGAGGCGCGGCGCGATTCGGGTTGCGCGAATATGCAGGCATTCGCGGTACAGCGAGAGCCACGCGCCATGCGCCGGCAGATCGGCTTCACTCCAGTCGAGCTTGCTTTTTTCAAACGTGTCGGGCCGATTGGGATCGGGGATTCCATCGCTCGCGCCGGGATCGCGGAAGCGGTCGAAGCGAGCGAATTGCCGACGGCGGCCTTGGCTTACCGCATCGGCAAGATCGGGGCCGAAGTCGCAAAAAAACAGGAATGGCGTCGACGCCGCGAACTCCTCGCCCATGAAAAGCAGCGGAGGAGAAGGCGACAGCAACACGCAGGCGATCGCCGCGCGCAGCGCGCCCGCGTCGGCGATGTGACCGATGCGCTCGCCCAGCGCGCGATTGCCCACTTGATCGTGCGTCTGCAGAAAATTGACGAACGCCGCAGGGGGAAGATGCACCGACGGCTCTCCACGCGCAGCGCCGCCACGGTAGCGAGAAGATTCGCCCTGGTAGCCGAATCCTTCGGCGAGACAACGGCCGAAATACCACAGCGGGCGGTCGGCGTAGTCGGCGTAGTAACCGTCGATCTCCCCGGTGGTGACGATATGCGCGGCGTGGTGGGCGTCATCGTTCCATTGCGCCGTCGCGTGCAGCGGACGGTGACGCGAATCGCGCCCCAGATACCTCGCCTCGTTGTGGTCGTTTTCGAGAACGACGTGGGCGTGCCGAACGCTCCCCGCTCCTTCGCGCACCCGCGCGGTGAGCTCGGTGACAAAGTCGGGCGAAGAATTGTCGACGATGCGATCCACGGCGTCGAGGCGCAAGCCGTCGAACCGGTACTCCTCCAGCCAGTACAGCGCGTTGTGGATGAAAAAGTCGCGCACCGTTCGGCTGTTCTCTCCGTCCATATTGATCGCGGCGCCCCACGGAGTCTGATGACTCGGGTTGAAAAACGCCGGCGCATACGCATGGAGGTAGTTGCCTTCCGGGCCGAAGTGGTTGTAAACGACATCGAGCAACACCATGAGCGAGCGCGAATGCGCGGCATCGATGAGGCGCTTGAGGTCATCGGGACCGCCGTACGATGAGTCCGGCGCAAACGGCAGCACGCCGTCGTAGCCCCAGTTGCGCTTTCCCGGAAAATCGGCGAGCGGCATGAGCTCGATGGCGGTGACGCCGATCTCGGCAAGGTAGTCGAGTCGCTCCGTTGCACCGGCAAACGTGCCAACTGGGGTGAAGGTGCCGACGTGAAGCTCGTAGATCACCGCGTCCTCCCATGGCCGTCCGGTCCAGCTTGCGTCGTTCCAGGTGTAGGCGAGCGGGTCGACGATCATGCTGGGCGCGTGCACGTCGTCAGGATTGCAGCGCGACGCAGGATCCGGCACCGTGAGTCCGCCGTCGATGCGAAATGCATAGCGGGAGCCTGCAGGCGCGTCGGCGACGCCGATTTCGAACCACCCGTCGGGCGTCGCAGTCATCGCCAGCTCTCGCGACGAGTCGTGTACGGCAAGCTGGAGCTCGACTTCGCGCGCTGCGGGAGCCCACAGGCGGAATCGCGCTCCCGACGCGACGACCTCTGCGCCGAAGGGCATCGCATGTCGGTACTTCATGTGATATTGGGCGTGCGGATCAGCAATGCCAGCGAACGGCCTTCGAGCGGATAGACGCTTCCCGGCTCGAACGCTCCATCCGGCGCGAGGCCATCGTCGCGCGCGGTATCGACGAGCGCGAGCCAACGTCCGTCGCCGTAGCGCGGCAGCATGAATGGGACTGCATCGTGATGCGCGTTGAACAACACGACGAAATCGTCGTCGGCGACAGGCCGTCCCCGCGCGTCGACCTCGTTCAACGCGTTGCCGGCGAGGTAGACCCCGAGGCATCGCGCGAAGTCCTGGTTCCATTCCTCGGTGGTCATTTCGGAGCCGTCCGGCTCGAGCCAGACGACATCCTTGACGTCGCCCCCATGCAGCGGACGTCCCTGAAAAAAATACCGGCGACGGAACACCGGGTGGGTGCGCCGGACCTGCACCATGCGACGGACGAAGTCGAGAAGCTTCCGCCGATCGTCGTCGAGATTCCAGTCGAGCCAGCTTAAGGGACTGTCCTGGCAATAAGCATTGTTATTGCCGTTTTGCGTGCGGCCGATCTCGTCTCCGGCAACCAGCATCGGCACGCCCTGCGACAGGAGCAGCGTTGCCAGCATGTTGCGCTTCTGACGTGCGCGCAGAGCCTTGATCGCAGGATCGTCGGTACGCCCTTCTACGCCGCAATTCCAGGACAGGTTGTGGTTGCTGCCGTCGCGGTTGTCCTGCTTGTCGTTGTACGAGACGAGGTCGTCGAGAGTGAATCCGTCGTGGGCCGTGATGAAGTTGATGCTCGCGTGCGGCAGGCGGCCGTTGCGGCCATAGAGATCGCTCGATCCGGTGAGCCGCCGCGAAAACTCGCCGATCAGGCCGCCGTCGCCCTTCCAGTACGCGCGCATGGTGTCGCGATACTTGTCGTTCCATTCCGCCCAACCCGACGGGAAGTTGCCGACCTGATAGCCACCCTCGCCGAGATCCCAGGGCTCCGCGATGAGCTTGACCGTGGTGAGCACCGGGTCCTGGCGGAGGATGTCGAAAAAAGCGCCGAGGCGATCGACCTCATGGAGCTCACGCGCGAGAGCGGAGGCCAGGTCGAAGCGAAATCCGTCGACGTGCATCTCGGTGACCCAGTAGCGCAGCGAATCCATCAGCAACTGGAGCACGCGGGGATGCTGCATGTTCAACGTGTTGCCGGTCCCGGTGTAATCGGTGTAGAACCTGGCGTCGTCCGGCTGCAGCCGATAGTACGACCTGTTGTCTATGCCGCGAAAGGCGAGCGTCGGACCGAGTTGATTGCCTTCGGCAGTATGGTTGTAGACGACGTCGAGGATCACCTCGAAGCCGGCGGAGTGCAGCGTTCTCACCATCGTCTTGAACTCTCCCAGCTTGCCGGAGGATGAATAGCGCTCATCCGGCGCGAAGAAGCCGATGGTGTTGTATCCCCAGTAGTTGCGTAAGCCCCGCTCGACCAGCCTGCGATCGTCGACGAAGGCATGCACGGGCATGAGCTCGAGGGTCGTGACGCCCAGGCGTTTCAGATAGTCGATCACCGGCGCGGTGGCGAGCGCTGCGTATGTGCCTCGCAAGGGAGGCGGAATGTCGGGGTGCTGCATGGTGTATCCGCGAACATGCAGCTCGTAGATCACCATCTCGTGCCACGGGACGTCGGGCCGGCGGTCATCGCCCCAGGTAAATGCAGGATCGACGACCTTGCATTTCGGCATCCCGCGCGCACTGTCACGGCGGTCATACGACAGGTCCTCGCGCTTGTGCCCCAGCGTGTAGCCGAACTGCGCGTCACTCCACCGCAGCGCGCCGCCAATCTGCTTGGCGTATGGATCGAGCAGGAGCTTGTGAAGATTGAAACGGTGCCCTTCGCTCGGCCGATACGGGCCATGCACGCGGTAGCCGTAGAGCATTCCCGGACGCGCTTCGGGAAGATAGCAATGCCACACCTGGTCGGTGCGCTCGCGAACGTCGATGCATTGGAGCTCGCGCCGTCCGCCCTCGTCGAAGAAGCACAACTCGACGCGCTCGGCGTGCTCGGAAAAGAGCGCGAAGTTGACGCCTTCGCCATCCCACGTAGCGCCGCGGGGATCGGGACGCCCCGGCCATATCGCTGTGATCGGAGTCATTTAGGGATTTTGTGGGTGCGAATTTATTCGCACGCGCTGCATGCTTTCGC
>VBCZ01000055.1:2127-4537 GCA_005889025.1 Betaproteobacteria bacterium | reverse complement strand
TCGGCGAGATGGGCGCCAAAGTGGCGTTGACGGCGCGCAAGCGCGATGAGCTCGACCAGGCCGTGGCGCAGCTCAAATCGCAGTGGGGGATCGATGCGGTGCCGCTGGAATGCGACATGTCCGATCCAGCGGCCATCAAGCCCGTCGTCGAGCGCGCGATCGCGGCGCTGGGGCCGATCGATATTCTGGTGAACAATGCCGGAACGACCTGGGGCGCGGCGACATTGGAGCATCCTCTGGAAGCGTGGCAGAAGGTCATCAACTTGAACCTGACCGCGATGTTCCTCATGAGCCAGGAAGTGGGCAGGCGCTGCATGGTCCCGCGGCGCAAAGGCAAGATCATAAACATCGCGTCGATTCTAGGTCTTGTCGGCGGCGGCGATCCCGGCAGGCCGGCCACCATCGCCTACAACACCAGCAAAGGAGGAGTGATCAGCTTCACCCGCGCGCTGGCCGCGGAGTGGGCGCAGTACAACATCAACGTCAACGCGATCGCTCCGGGTTTCTTTCCCACCAAGATGACCAAGGGAATCATGGAAATGCTCGGTGATGAAGTCGCCGACAAGGCGCCGCTCAAGCGCATGGGCGGACCTGAAGATTTGAAAGGGCTTACCGTGCTCTTCGCGTCCGATGCCTGCGCGTTCATCACCGGACAAGTCGTCGCGGTCGATGGCGGCGTGACGGCGATCTAGTGTCCAGAGCCCGCGTCTTCTCCAGCGCATCATCCCTGCGCAGGCCGAGATCCAACTTCGGGCCCCGTGTGTTCTCCAGCGCATCGTCCCGGCGCAGGCCGCGACCCAAGTTGGCATGAGTGCCTACGAAGACTATCAGGGCACACGCGCCGTCGCCGAGGCGCATCGCTTCGACGTCGCCGCACTCGAACGCTACCTCCGTTCGCATGTGCCGGGCTTCGTGGGCCCGGTCGAAGCCGAGCAATTCAAAGGCGGGCAGTCCAACCCGACGTTTTTGCTCCGCGCTGGCGGAAAGCGCTACGTTCTGCGCCGCAAACCGTCCGGCAAGCTGCTGCCGTCAGCGCACGCGGTCGATCGCGAGTATCGCGTGATCACCGCGTTGGCGCATAGCGACGTCCCGGTCGCGCGCACCCATTGTCTTTGCACCGACGAGTCGGTGATCGGCTCGATGTTCTACGTCATGGACTATGTGGAGGGCCGCGTGCTTTGGGACCCTCTCTTGCCTGGCATGCAGCCGTCCGAGCGACGAGCGATCTTCGACGAAATGAACCGCGTCATCGCCGCGCTGCATGGCATCGACTTTGAGGCGGTCGGTCTTGCCGACTACGGCAAACCCGGCAACTATTTCGCGCGCCAGATCGACCGCTGGAGCAGGCAGTACAAAGCCTCGGAGACCGAGAAGATCGAAGCGATGGACCGGCTGATCGAATGGCTGCCGAAGAATATTCCGACGGGCAACGCCACTGCCATCGTTCACGGCGACTTCCGTCTCGACAACATGATCTTCCATCCGCGCGAGCCGCGCGTGCTCGCGGTGCTCGACTGGGAACTCTCGACGCTCGGCCATCCCATGGCGGATTTTTCCTACCACATGATGACGTGGCGGTTGGCGCCCGACGAATTCCGCGGCCTGCGCGGCAGCGATCTCTGGTCGCTGGGCATCCCAACCGAGGAAGAGTATCTCGAGATGTATTTGCGCCGCGTCGGCATCGCCGATAAACCGAGTCGTACGGCATGGAGCTTCTACATGGCCTACAACATGTTCCGGATGGCGGGCATACTGCAGGGCGTCATGGCGCGCGCGCTGGCGGGCAACGCGGCCAGCGCGCAGGCGCTCGAAGCCGGCAGGCGGGCGCGGCCGATGGCGGAGGCCGGATGGGCCGAGGTCGAACGCATGCGCGCGCAATCATGAGGCGAGCGATGAACGTCCGACGCCGGCATCGGACAAGGAATGGCTATGGATTTTGACTACTCGCCGAAGGTCATGGAGCTGCAGGCAAGGCTTCGCGCATTCATGGAAGCTCACGTCTATCCCAACGAGCAGCGCTTCGACGATGAAGTGGGACAGGGCGATCGCTGGCAGCCGACACGCCTGATCGAGGAGCTCAAGGCGAAGGCGAAAGCCGCGGGCCTGTGGAACCTCTTCCTGCCTGCATCGGAGCGCGGTGCGGGTCTCACCAACACCGAATACGCGCCGCTGTGCGAGATCATGGGCCGCGTGCTATGGGCACCGGAGGCATTCAACTGCTCGGCGCCCGACACCGGCAACATGGAGGTGCTGGAGCGTTACGGCACGGCGGAACAGAAGAGGCAGTGGCTCGAGCCCTTGCTCGAAGGCAAGATGCGTTCGGCCTTCACGATGACCGAGCCCGACGTTGCCTCGTCCGACGCGACGAATATTCAGAGCTCGATCGTTCGCGACGGTGATGAGTACGTCA
>VBCZ01000055.1:1515-2074 GCA_005889025.1 Betaproteobacteria bacterium | reverse complement strand
GTGGAGATACTTCGCTACCTGCCCGTCTTCGGCTACGATGACGCGCCGCACGGCCACATGGAGATCGCGTTTACGAATGTGCGCGTTCCCATGGCGAACATCTTGCTGGGAGAGGGCAGGGGATTCGAAATCGCGCAAGGGCGTCTCGGGCCCGGGCGCATTCACCACTGCATGCGCTTGATCGGCGTATCGGAGCGCGCGCTGGAGAAGACGTGCAAGCGCGCCAAGACGCGCGTCGCGTTCGGCAAACCCGTGGCGGAACAGACCGTGACGCTGGAGCGGATTGCCGACGCCCGCATCATGATCGATCAGGCGCGGCTGTTGACCTTGAAAGCGGCATTTCTGATGGACACCGTCGGCAATAAGGCCGCGCGGGCCGAGATCGCCATGATCAAGGTGGCGGCGCCGGTGATGGCATGCCGGGTCCTCGACTGGGCCATTCAGGCGCACGGCGGCGCGGGCATCTGCGACGACTTCGGGCTTGCGCGCGCCTACGCCCATGCCCGCACCTTGCGTCTGGCCGACGGGCCCGACGAAGTACATCGCAATCAGATCGGGA
>VBCZ01000055.1:0-1488 GCA_005889025.1 Betaproteobacteria bacterium | reverse complement strand
GTAATGACGCGCACCACCGCAGCCGAGTTGCGGCCTGAAGGATTCGTCCCGCGCGTAGGCATAGGCTGATTGTCAAACACAACCACCGCAGGGAGCTTGGCCCTGGACTCTTCGAAGTGCCCGACAGCTCTACTAGCCGAGAGGCGTCACCAGGCAGTTCATCCTGATGACGGTTTGCCTACGTGCGCGGATCGGATGGCGCCATCATCCAGCGAGCGGCTTCTAAACGCAAAGCGGTACGCGGCGCCCATACCTGTGCCGCTAGTGTCAAGCGCGCCGACGCCCGGACCTCGCGGCTCTCGGCAGCAAGAATGGTTCAGGAAAAAAGAGGGTTGTAAATAAAAACGGCGGCCTAGGCCGCCGTTTTAGAACGCGGGCAAACTCGCCGCTTATTGTGCCTTGCGCCGCTTCCACCAGAGTCCGGCCATGCCGATGCCCAGCAGGGCCATGGTTCCGGGCTCGGGGGCCTGCGCGACCGCAACGGAGTCAAGCTTCAAGAAGCCGGGGTCGTCGCGGAAATTGAAAGTTAGCGCCGTGGTCGCTCCCGTGGCTGTCGCAGTGAAGCCCAGCACCTGGTACGGGGTGTTCGGAGGATTATTCACGCTGATCAGTGTCGTACCGCCGAAAGTCGCGGAAAAGCTGCTGGGCGTACCGCCGTCAGGGTCGAAGTCGAAGCCGATAAAGTAGCGCACGCCGGCCACGGTGGCGAGGTTCTGCGTGATCCCTCCAGTTGAGCCGACAGGCCCGAAAAAGGCGTCGCAATTTCCATCACCGGGACCCGCAAACGGCGCGCCCGGGCACTCCACTCCGGTAAAGCCGGTATTACCGATTTGTGTCCACCCGGTGAAGTCGCCTGTCTCGAAACTCCCGTTTGCCACGATGTTTGCGCTCGCCAGCCCGCTGACGCCTAGGGCAAACCCCGTCGCGGCCAACACAGAAACCATCTTCGTCAATCGATTCATCGTTATCCTCCGAAGCCTCTAAAGTGCGCAACACCGCGCTGAACCGATCAAAGCAATAACCGTGCTTCTAATTTTTGTTACCAAATAAACAGTACCTTAGGTCACTTTGACACGTCGCAAACGGAAACGATCGTAAAATTGGTCGACATCGGCACCTCATCTTGCCCAGCGCCGAGGACATCCGCATGCCGTATCGCCCCCGAGGGCAGAAAGGGACCCAGGCGAGGCTCATTAATCGTTGCTTTTAATCGGTGCGCGGAAACGAACACATAGCGACGACCGTCAGACTGCGAGCGCATTCTGGATCGCCGGCAGCATCTCGGCCACAACCTCGCGGCCGGCCGCAATTGCCAGCGCGGCTCGATGATATTCGAACGGGCCGAAGTGCCCGACACTCGGTGCAAGCAGCACCTCGGGTGGTTCGCTCACCAACCGCGCCTGCGCGATGCGCTCCTGCATGATATCGATGGCCCCGAGCAATGTATTCACGATGGAGGGCAGCGGTCGCGCTTCCGTGGGCACCGCC
>VBCZ01000369.1:3631-10154 GCA_005889025.1 Betaproteobacteria bacterium | reverse complement strand
GCAGAGAACCGAGCAGCTCATCGATGCGCTCGTCCAGCTCGGCAATCTGCGCAAGATCATGCAGAAGGCCGAGCCGAAATGCCTCGGCGGCGGAGAATCGCTCTGCGCTGAGGAAATAACGTCGTGCCGCGCGCGCGCCGATGGCCTCGATCACATAGGGGCTGATGGTCGCCGGAATCAAGCCGAGCTTGGACTCCGACAAGGCGAAGGCGGCATCCGGCGCGCCTATCGCGATATCGCAGCATGCGACCAGCCCGACTCCACCGCCCAATGCGGCTCCGTGCACGCGGGCGACCGTGGGTTTCGGCAGCTCGTTCAGCGTGGAAAGCATGGCTGCCAGTGCATGGGCGTCGGCAAGGTTCTGCGCCTTCGAGAACCTCGCCATCTTCTCCATCCACTTCAGATCCGCGCCCGCGCAAAAGCTCGCGCCTGCGCCCAGCAGCACCACTGCGCGCACCGCGCCATCGGCGGCGAGCGCACGCAGCGCGTGCGTGAGCTCCGCGATCAGCGTTTCGTTGAATGCGTTATGGACCTCCGGCCGGTTGAGAGTCACGAAAGCGATCGCATTGCGGACGGCGACGTCGATGGTTCGATAGCCGTCGCGCGCTGCAGGCCTGTCTTTGCGGCGGCTCCCCTGTTTCCGAGCTGTCGTTTTATCCTTCACGGTCTACATCCGGAAGACACCAAACGTCGTCGCCTCGATCGGCTTGTTCAACGACGCGGAAATCGCCAGCCCGAGGACTTTTCGCGTGTCGGCGGGATCGATGACGCCATCGTCCCAGAGTCGCGCGCTGGCGTAATACGGGTGGCCTTCCCGCTCGTACTGCTCGCGTATCGGAGTTTTGAACGCGCTCTCCTCGGCGGCGCTCCAGCTCCCGCCTTTCGCTTCGATTGCATCGCGACGGATGGTCGCCAGGACGGTCGCGGCCTGCTCTCCGCCCATGACCGAAATTCGCGCGTTCGGCCACATCCACAAAAAGCGCGGATTGAAAGCCCGCCCGCACATGCCGTAGTTGCCGGCGCCGTAACTGCCGCCGATGATCACCGTGAACTTCGGAACTTTCGCGCACGAGACCGCGGTCACCAGCTTGGCGCCGTCCTTGGCGATGCCGCCGGCTTCGTACTTCCGTCCTACCATGAAGCCCGTGATGTTCTGGAGAAAGACCAGGGGAACGCGGCGCTGCGTGCACAACTCGACAAAGTGCGCGCCTTTGAGCGCGGATTCCGAGTAAAGCACACCGTTGTTGGCAACGATGCCCACCGGATAGCCGCAAAGGTGTGCAAATCCGGTCACCAGGGTTGTGCCATAGCGCGCCTTGAACTCGTCGAAATCGCTGCCGTCGACGATTCGCGCGATGACCTCGTGCACGTCGTAGGGCTTCTTGATGTCGGCATTGATCACGCCATAAATATCCTCCGCGGGGTAGCGCGGCGGGCGCGGTTCGGCGACTTCCAGCGAAACGGACTTGACCCGGTTGAGCTTGCCCACGATGCGCCGGGCGATCGCCAGCGCGTGCTCATCGTTCATCGCAAAATGGTCGGCGACGCCGGAAACTCGCGTGTGCACATCGGCGCCGCCCAACTCCTCGGCGCTGACGATTTCCCCGGTCGCGGCTTTCACCAGAGGCGGTCCGGCGAGAAAGATCGTGCCCTGCTCGCGGACGATGATCGACTCATCGGACATCGCCGGCACATACGCCCCGCCTGCGGTGCACGATCCCATGACCACCGCGATTTGCGGGATGCCCTCCGCAGACATCGTCGCCTGGTTGTAGAAGATCCGTCCGAAGTGGTCGCGGTCGGGGAACACGTCGGTCTGATTCGGAAGGTTGGCGCCACCGGAATCGACCAGATAAATGCACGGCAGATTGTTTTCGCGTGCGACGTCCTGGGCGCGCAAGTGCTTTTTCACCGTCATCGGGTAGTAGGTGCCGCCCTTGACCGTCGCGTCGTTGCAGATGACCACGCATTCGCGGCCGGCGACGCGGCCTACGCCCGTGATGATTCCCGCGCCAGCGATGTTGTCGTCGTACATGCCGTACGCCGCGAACTGGGACATCTCGAGAAAGGGCGATCCGGGGTCGAGCAGCATCCGCACGCGCTCGCGCGGCAGGAGCTTGCCGCGGCCTGGGTGCCACTCGCGGGTTGCCTCGCCGCCCAGGTGCTCGATACTTGCGACCTTGGCTCTCAGGTCCGCGACCAACGCCGCGAGGGCGTCGCGATTGCGCGCGAACGTCGCGTCGCGCGTATCGAGGCGGGTGTCGATGAGCGGCACGGGGGAATGCTCTATGCCGCCCGAGGCAGCGGATGTCCGGGCATCAACTTATACGGGTGCACCCATCGCGGCTCGCCGCGGATTCGATCGAGCCAGTCCCGGATGTTTCCAAACGAAGCCCAGTCCACGCCGATTTCCTCGGGCCAGAACAGATATCCGGCAAGCGACAGGTCGGCGATGGTCAGCCGGTCAGCCACGACGTAGCGCCGCCCGGCGAGATGCGTATCGAGCACTTTCCAAGCGGTCTCGGAGCGACCTCGGAGGAAGGCCATGACTGCGGGATCGGCGTCTTTGGTGTACGTGCGGAAGAAACGCATTGTCGCCGTGTAGCTGGTGAGCTTGTGGTTGTCCCATAGCAGCCAGCGCAATATTTCGCGCCGTTCCTGTGCGTTGGCAGGGCCGAAGAGCCCGAGCGTTTCGGCGAGGTAGTCGAGAATCACGCCGGATTGGGTGAGGCGCTGACCGTTATGCTCGAGCACCGGCGCCTCGCCCATCACGTTGATGGAACGGTACGCCGGAGTGCTGGTCTCTCCGCCGAAATAGTCCACGAAGCGCGCCTTCCAATCCGCAGCGGCAAGTTGCAGCGTCAGCGCAACCTTGTACGCATTGCCTGACTGCGCAAAGCAATACAGCGTGTATTCGCTCATATCACCATCCACCCGTCTCGAGCCAGCGGTCGACCTGGTCCAGCCGGTCCATCCCCCAGAACGGCTCGCCATCGACGACAATAAAAGGCGACCCGAACGCGCCCGCGGCAATCGCCTGCTCGTTGCTTTTCTTCAGCGCGTCCTTGATCTCGAGATCATCGATCGCCGCGCGCGCCGCAGCTGCATCGACGCCGCATCGGGCCGCGACCGAAGCCGCGTTGTCCGGGTTGGAGATATCGATGTCGTCGACAAAGAAAGCGCGGTATTGCGCGTGCACGACCTTGCTTGCCATTGAAGGATCTTTAATCTGCAGCCAAAGCACGATGCGCGCCGGCGCCTGCGTCGCGATGGGAAAGGTCGAAGGCATGCGAAAACCGTCGATGCCGTGGAATCGGGCGCTGCGCGCCATGTCGCGACGCGAGTATTCGCCCTTCAGCGGGATCTGGGTCAGCGGCGCCGCACCGGTCTGTTTGAATACGACGCCGAGCAGCATCGGTCGCCAGCTCACATCGCGTCCGTGCCGCGCCGCCAGCGCCTCAATTTTCTCCGAAGCAAGGAAGCCGTACGGCGAGGAAAAATCGAAGTAGAAGTCGATGGGCGCCGGCACGTTTTCTCCCGGACTTATTCCGTCAATGCGCGGCTGATCACCAGCCGCTGGATGTCGCTGGTGCCTTCGTAGATCTGGCACACGCGCACGTCGCGATAGATGCGCTCGACCGGGAAGTCGGCGACATAACCATAACCGCCGTGAATCTGGATCGCATCGGAGCAGACACGCTCGGCCATCTCCGACGCCGTCAGCTTCGCCATCGACGCCTCCTTGAGGCAGGGCAGCCCCGCATCGCGCATGACCGCGGCGTGCCAGACCAGCTGCCTCGCGGCCTCGATCTGCGTCGCCATATCGGCAAGCCTGAACATCACGGCCTGGTGCTCGACGATCGGCTTGCCGAAACTCCTGCGCTCGCGCGCGTAAGCAAGCGCAGCCTCGAACGCGGCGCGTGCCATGCCAACCGACTGCGCTGCGATGCCTATGCGGCCTGCCTCGAGATTGGCCAGGGCGATGCGGTAGCCTTCGCCGCCGCGTCCGAGCCGATTCTGCGCCGGCACCCGGCAATTTTCGAACACGATCTGGGCCGTGTCGGATGCGCGTTGGCCAAGCTTTTCCTCGAGGCGCGCCGCGACGTAGCCGGGCGTATCGGTATCGACGATGAACGCCGACATGCCCTTCTTGCCCGCCGCTTTGTCGGTGACCGCAAACACGATGGCCACGTCGGCGTTCTTGCCGGAGGTAATGAATTGTTTGACGCCATTGAGAATGAAATCCGATCCGTCCGCTTCGGCCCGGGTCGAAATCGCGGCGGCGTCCGATCCCGCATGCGGCTCGCTCAGGCAGAAACATCCGATCTTTTCGCCCTTCGCAAGCGGCTTGAGATACTTTTCCTTCTGCGCCTCGTCTCCGAAGGCCAATATCGGCCCGCAGACGACCGAGTTCTGGACGCTCAATATCGTCGACGTCGCGCCGTCGCCCGCGGCGATCTCCTCGAGCGCGACGGCGAGCGACACATAATCCAACCCCGCCCCGCCGTATATCTCGGGGACGACCATGCCGCACGCGCCGAGCCGGGCAAGCTCGGCAAGCGCCTCGCGCGGGAACACGTGCTCTCGATCCCATCGCGCGGCAGAAGGGGCGAGCTTCTCTCTGGCGAACGCCCGCATGGTGTCGCGCACCATTTGCTGCGACTCATCGAGCAGCATACGCGCGATGGCTTCCGCCGAAATGCCTTTGGCGGCGTATGCCGAAATTCATTTTCTGGAGTCGAAGGCGAGCCGCACCGCGATTGCGGCCAGAACGACGCCGAGCACCCAACGCTGGGCCGCTGCCCACAGCGGGCGGCGCGCGAGAGCGCCAGTGATCGCACTTGCGGCAAGGACGAAGCATAGGTCTCCGACGACGCTGATTGCGATCTGCAGGAGTCCCAGCACCAGACTCTGCACAAGCACGCTGCCTCGCTGTGGATCGATGAACTGCGGAAACAGCGCGAGATAGAACATCGCGACTTTGGGATTCAGAATGCTGGTGAGGAGTCCGATTCGGAACAAGCGCGCAGGCGGGTCGGGCGGCAGCGCACGCGGGGCGAACACGCCCTTGCCGCCGGGCTTGAGTGCCTCCCAGGCAAGCCAGAGCAAGTACGCCGCACCCAGATAGCGCATCGCATCGTAGAGCAGCGGCACAGTCAGGAAGATCGCGGACAAACCAAGCGCCGCGGCGACGACGTGAAAAACGAAGCCCAGCGACGTGCCTGAAAGCGAAACAACGCCCGCGCTGCGGCCTTGGCATAGCGCGCGCGACACCAGGTAGAGCAGGTTCGGCCCAGGCGTGAGCACCAGCAGCACGCTCGCCAGCGCGAACAATGCGAGGCTTTGCGTCGAAGGCATCAGCGAGTCGTCTGTCCGGTCGTCACGCCAGCTCGATCGCCAGCGCCGTCGCCTCGCCACCGCCGATGCACAGGCTCGCCACGCCGCGTTTTTTTCCCATCTTGCGCAAGGCGCCGATGAGCGTGACCACGATGCGCGCTCCCGACGCGCCGATGGGGTGCCCGAGCGCGCACGCGCCGCCGTGCACATTCACTTTTTCCGGCGGAAGTCCATGCGCCTTCATCGCCGCCATGGTCACGACCGCGAAGGCCTCGTTGATCTCGTAGAGGTCGACATCTTGCGACGTCCATCCGACCTTCGAGAGCAGTTTTTGAATTGCGGCGACCGGCGCGGTGGTGAATTTTCCCGGTTCCTGGGCATGCGTGGCATGGCCCAGGATGATCGCCAGGGGCTTGAGGCCTTTTTTTTCCGCCAGTGATCGCCGCATCAGCACAAGCGCTGCAGCGCCATCGGAAATCGAGCTCGAGTTCGCCGCGGTGACGGTACCGTCGGCTTTGAATGCGGCTTTAAGGCCGGGAATCTTTTCCGGGCTCGCCTTGCCGGGCTGCTCGTCGCGATCGATCACGATGTCGCCCTTGCGCGCCGGCACCGTCACCGGCGCAATCTCCCACTTGAACGACCCATCGTCCGTTGCGGCGCGGGCGCGTGCAAGCGAGCGCAATGCAAACTCGTCCTGCGCCTCGCGTGTGAACGCAAACTCGTCGGCGCATTGCTCGGCGAAAACACCCATCAACTTGCCCTTGTCGTAGGCGTCCTCGAGACCGTCGAAAAACATGTGATCGAGCACGGTGCCGTGTCCCATGCGCATGCCGGTGCGCGCCTTCGGCAGCAGGAAAGGCGCGTTGCTCATGCTCTCCATTCCTCCCGCGACGACGATATCGGCGCTGCCGGCGATGATCGAATCGTGCGCAAGCATCGCTGCCTTCATTCCTGAGCCGCACATCTTGGATAGCGTCGTGCAGTTGGTCGACAGCGGCAGCCCTCCCTTGAGAGACGCCTGTCTTGCCGGTGCCTGCCCCTGGCCCGCGAGCAGGCAATTGCCGAAGATAAGCTCGTCGACGTCGGTGGGGGCGATTCCTGCGCGCTCGACGGCCGCTTTGACGGCCACTCCACCCAAGTCGCTGGCGGAAAGACCCGCGAAATCGCCCTGCAAGCCGCCGATCGG
>VBCZ01000369.1:0-3590 GCA_005889025.1 Betaproteobacteria bacterium | reverse complement strand
TCTCCTCATGTGGACCAGCCTGAAAATTCGAAATGCGAGAACCGCGCGATGGCTAACCGGACCTGGATTCACCGGATGGCGGCTGGCTGCGGGCGCGCCGCGGCCGGCGCACGAGCTCGCCGCCGCAGTTCGGGCAGATCCCATTGAGCGCATTGGCGCACGTCGCACAAAATGTGCACTCGTAACTGCAGATGTATGCGCCGTCCTCGTCCGGAGTGAGCGGCCACGCGCAGCGTTCGCATCGTTCCCGCATTTCTAGAGCCATGGTCGCACTCCGTCATTTCGTTTCGTTGAACAGCTCGCGTCCGATCAGCATCCGCCGTATCTAGACGTTCCTGTTGATCTGGCCTCGGCACGCCGCTTCGTGGCTTAACACGCGCTTCGCGCGCATTAGCCTCGTCCGATCGGCCCCGGAACTTCCCATATTCGATGCTACTTCGTTTCGTTGAACAGCTCGCGTCCGATCAGCATCCGCCGTATCTCCGACGTTCCTATTGATCTGGCCTCGGCACGCCGCTTCGCGGCTTAACGCGCGCTTCGCGCGCATTAGCCTCGTCCGATCGGCCCCGGAACTTCCCATATTCGATGCTACTTCGTTTCGTTGAACAGCTCGCGTCCGATCAGCATCCGGCGTATCTCCGACGTTCCGGCGCCGATCTCATAGAGCTTGGCGTCGCGCCACAGGCGTCCCGTCGCGAACTCATTGATGTACCCGTTGCCGCCGAGCGCCTGGATCGCCTCGCCCGCCATCCACGTCGCTTTCTCGGCTGCATAGAGTATCGCACCCGCGGCATCTTTGCGCGCAGTCTCGCCGCGATCGCACGCTCCCGCGACAGCGTACACGTAAGCCCTGCAGGCGTTCATGGTTGTATACATGTCCGCTACCTTTCCCTGCATGAGCTGGAATTCTCCGATCGGCTGCCCGAACTGCTGGCGCTCGTGAATGTACGGGAGCACCTCATCCATGCATGCTGCCATGATTCCAAGCGGCCCGCCGGCGAGCACCGCACGCTCGTAGTCGAGCCCGCTCATCAGCACGCTTACCCCGCGCCCTTCCTCCGCAAGGACATTTTCTTCGGGAACCTCGCAGTCCTGGAAGACGAGCTCGCAGGTATTCGAGCCGCGCATTCCGAGCTTGTCGAGCTTCTGCGCGGTGGAAAACCCCCTCATCGTTTTTTCGATCAGAAACGCGGTGATGCCGCGCGGTCCCGCCTGCGCGTCGGTCTTGGCATAGACGACCAGCGTGTCCGCGTCCGGCCCGTTGGTGATCCACATCTTGCTGCCGTTGAGAATGTAACGATCGCCACGACGGTCCGCGCGCAGGCGCATCGACACAACGTCCGACCCCGCGCCGGGCTCGCTCATCGCGAGGGCGCCGACGTGCTCTCCGGAAACGAGCGTCGGCAGATATTTTTTCTTCTGCGCCGCATTGCCGTTGCGCCGGATCTGGTTGACGCAAAGATTCGAATGCGCACCGTACGACAGCCCGACCGACGCCGATGCCCGGCTGATCTCCTCCATGGCGATCACATGAGCGAGATACCCCATTTCCGTGCCGCCATATTCCTCCTCGACAGTGATCCCGAGGAGACCCAGATCGCCCATCTTTCGCCACAGATCCGCAGGAAAGCGGTTGGTGCGATCGATATCGGACGCGCGAGGGGCGATTTCTGCTGCCGCAAACTGCTGCACGCTCGCGCGCAGCATGTCGATCGTCTCTCCGAGATGAAAATCGAGCGTTGGAAAATTCAGCATGTCGATTGTCGATACGATGCGTTTGTGGAGCCCGGTGCAGACGTCAATGGTCCGGCTTGCCTGCCATCACCATCAGCGTTTGCTGCATGACGGCGCAGAGCGCTCGCTTGCCTGCGGTCTCGGCGTAGACCTCGCCACGCGTGATGGACAGAGTCCGTCCAGGTCTGATGACTTCCGCCTCAGCGATCAAGCGCTCTCCGGAAGCCGGCGCCAGGAGATTGAGCTTGTATTCGACGGTGAGCACGCTCGAGCCGGCAGGAAAGAGGGTAAACCCCGCGTACCCGCCAGCCGAATCGGCGATAGCACTTACGATGCCTGCATGGATGTAGCCGTGCTGCTGCGTGAGGTCGTGACGAAACGGCAGCTCGATCGAGCAGAACCCGGGCCCGAGGTCGGCAATGCGTGCGCCGATAAGGCGCATCGCTTCCTGCCGATCAAAACTCGATTTCACTCTTGCGGCGTACCCGGGATCGGAAGGAACGAAGTGCGTCCGCACGCGGGCTGCGGGTTGCGGCATCACAGGCTCGGGCCTCGGGGTCGGATGGCTTCGGACTCGATCTTAATTTACGTTTACGTAAACGTCAATTGGAAGCTATGACCCGCGGCCATTGCCGCCTTGGCGCAGGCGCTTGCGGCATTGACGCTCGAGCGTCTCGATTTCGGCGAGGACGACTGCGATATCTTCCTGCTGCTGTTTGAGCATCGCGCGACGCGCCGCCAGCACCTGAAGGAATTTGAGCAGTTGTGGACGTTCGCTCCTGGTCGCCTCGTAGAGATCCAGCAGTTCGCGTATTTCGGAAAGCGAGAGTCCCAACCGCTTGCCGCGGAGGATGAGCTTGATGCGCACCCGCTCGCGCTCGGCGTAAATTCGACTGCGGCCGCTGCGCCGCGGAGCAAGCAGGCCTTCGTCTTCGTAAAAGCGGATGGCGCGCGTGGTCAGCGCGAATTCGCGGGCAAGGTCCGAGATGGTGTATGTGACAGGATCGGAACGGAACGGCATTGCAATGCATCAAAGCGACGGCGTTGTTGACGAACATAGCACAAACCCGTCGCCGCGGACTTGACAGGCGTCGTCGATTCATTGACGATGTTGCATTGCACAAAGCACGTCCTGGCGCTTATCGGCCGCACATGACGTGCTTCCCATGACCGCCTCGCTTTCCACCGTCCTCGGCTTTCCTTTCGCCGATCCCCCTGTCTCCGGATCGGCGCTGATCGTCGCTCCAGGCGTGCGATGGCTGCGCATGCCGCTTCCCTTCGCGCTCGACCACATCAACCTCTGGCTGGTGGAAGATGGACGCGGCTGGACGCAGATCGACTCCGGATACGGAGATGCATCGACGCGCAAGCTTTGGGAGATGCATTTCGCCAATACGTTAGGCGGGCAGTCGATCAGCCGAGTCATTGCCACGCATTTCCATCCCGATCACCTCGGCAATACGGCATGGCTCGCCGAGCGATTCGACTGTCCTGTCTGGATGCCGCAGGCCGAATACCTCACCGCGCACGCCGTCGCCGAAGAGCGGGCGGGCTACGGCAGCGAGGCGACCTGCGAGCTTTTTCGTCGTCACGGGCTCGCGGCAGAGCAGATCGATGTCCTGAGGTCGCGCGGCAACCGCTACCGCCGTGGCGTTCCCGAGCTGCCGAAAAGCTACCAGCGCATTCTTGCCGGCGATGAGATTCCGATCGGAAAGCATCGCTGGCGCGTCGTCCCCGGTTACGGTCATTCGCCGGAGCATGCAGCGCTCCATTGCAAGGAACTGGTCGTGTGCATTTCGGGCGATATGTTGCTGCCGAAAATAAGCACGAATGTCAGCGTCTGGCCTGTCGAGCCC
>VBCZ01000367.1 GCA_005889025.1 Betaproteobacteria bacterium | reverse complement strand
GAAGCGCTATCCCATTACCGATATCGCGGGACACGACGCTGTCGCGCCCGGTCGCAAGACCGACCCGGGACCGGCGTTCGACTGGACGTACTACCGCCGCCTCATTTCGCCGCGTCGATAGTCGGCGACGTCGCGTTGGAAGGATGAGCCGAATTCGGCCCGCAAGTCGCCCATGACCGTAGGTGCGAATTCATTCGCACGGGCTGCGATTGGTACTGTGGCCGGATGAATCCGGCCCTACGACCCACGACAAATGTAGCTGCACATTCGAATGAAATCGCGCCGGATTTGCAGGCGCAAACTCGTTCGCATCACGCATTCCGTCAATCGAGCATCGCCGGCAACGCCGTGGCAAGGCCGGGGAAGCGCCACAAGAGGACGATCGCAACGAGCTGGATCACGATAAAAGGCAGCGCGCCTGCATAGATGTCGCGCGTGCCGACGTCGCGCGGCGCGATGGATCGCAGGAAAAACAAGGCGAACCCGGAAGGCGGCATGAGGAAGCTCGTCTGCACCGTGAGCGCCATCAGCGCCGTCAGCCAGATGGGATGCGCGCCGAGTGCCAGCAGCGGCGGCAGCGCGATCGGAACCACCAGCAGGACGATTTCCAGCGCGTCGAGAAAAAATCCGAAGCAGAAAGTGACCGCGAAAACCGCCAGGATAGCCACGTCGAGTCCTCCGGGCAGCTTGCCGAGGAGCCCATGCACCATCTGCACGCCATTCAACCCGCGAAAGACGAGGGTGAATGTGGATGCGCCCATCAACAGCAAAAACATCATCCCGGTCAGGCGCATCACCGTGCGCACGGTTTCCGCCCACCGCGTCCAAGTGAGCTCGCTGCGCGCCCATGCGTAGATCGTCGCGACTATCGCTCCGAGCGCGGCAGCTTCCACAGTGTAGACCCGGCCCGTCACGATCGACCCCAGCAGGAGAGCGATAAACGCGATCCGGCGTTCCGGGGGCAGCGGCGGACAGTCCGCGGGCCTGAGGAGCGCCGTCGCCACCACGTAAACCAGGTAGAGCGCGAGAAGGATGCCCACGGGGGCGAGCATACCGACATAGATGTCCTTGATCACCAGCGCGCCATGCACGTCCTCGCCGCGCATGACTTGCGCCTCGGCGTTCGCGCCGCGCATCAAATCCGCCAGCACGATCAGGATAATCGACGGCGGAAGGACTGTCCCGAGCGTACCCGCGCTGCACTCCACGCCGCAGGCGAGGCTCCTGCGGTAACCGGCGGAGAGCATCGCCGGCAGCGCCAACAAGCCCAGCGTCAACACCGACGCACCGACCGCGCCGGTCGTCGGCGCGAGCAGCGCACCGAGTATCACCGTCGAGATCGACAGTCCGCCGGCGTGCGATCCGAACAACCCGCTCATGGCCTCGAGCAGCTCCTGGGCGAGCGTCGTGCGCTGCATGATCACGCGGAGATAGACGAAAAGCGGGATCGCCTGAAGGAGATCGTTCTCCATCAATCCGATCAGCCGCTGCGGCAATGCCGTCAGCAGCGGGAGATCGAAGGCGCCCAGCAAATGACCGATCAGCGAGAAAAACAGCGCAGTGCCCATCAGCGTGAAGCCGACGGGAAAACCCAAAGGCAGCACCAGGAAGACCGCCGCGAACATGATCAGTCCCAGCGACGGGACGAGCACGCTCATGGCTGCGCCGCTGAGGAATGAGCGGTGGGAGGATGGTCGGGCCGCGGATCGATCAGCTCGGCAAGGTCGCGCGCAATGTGCCCGATCGCCTGCAGCAGCAGCAAAACCGTGAACACGATCAGGAGGACCTTGAACAGCCAATAGCCGGGAGACCAGGTCTCGGGAAACTTCTCGAGCACCTTGACCGAACGCAGCGTCGTCGCGCCGCTGAACCACAGCACGATGATCGTCCAGGGAACGACGAACGCGAGCGTTCCCGCAAGGTCGACCAGCGCACGCCCGCGCTGCGGCATCCGCTGATAGAACACATCGAGCCGCACATGCCCGTCCCAGCGCAGCGCGTACGCGATGCCGATGCTGAATACCGCGGCGTGCGCGATCTGTCCGAAGTCGTTGGCCAGGATATGGCCGGCGCCTGCGAGCTCGCGCAAAGGCCATTGCGCAAACAACGCGAGGACGACAAAGACGACCAGCCAGGAAAACACGCGACCGATCGCATCGATTACCGCATCGGCCGTGCGGGCAAGGCCGCGCAGGAAGTGGAGCAGAGCTGGCATGGCGCGCGCTAGCGCAAGAGCATACCGCAGGCCCGCCCCCGCCCGCCAGCCGCGCTACAATGAGGCGCACTCCCGTTGCATCCATGGCGCGTTTTCTCATCATTCTCGGGGCGGCGCTGGTCGTTCTCGGCTTTGCCTGGCCGCTGCTCGCCAAGCTCGGACTCGGCCATCTGCCGGGCGACATTCTCATCGAGAGAGAAAATTTCACTCTCTTCGTTCCGCTGACCTCGGGCTTGATCGTCTCGCTGGTGATCAGCCTTGTCGTAAGCCTCGTGCTTTGGATCGTACACAAGTGATGCATCCCTCGTACGCGGACCGCGTCGGAAGTGCATCGGGCGCATGAGCACCGCATCGGATACTCCGACCGCCGCGATCGACGTTCCGACGCGGCGCGCCCGGTGGCTCAGCGAGCGCGAATTTACCGAAGTGCTTTCCCTTTCGCAGTTTCTGCCCGGCCCCAACATCATCAACGTCGCCATCATCGTCGGCAACCGCTTTCGCGGTCCGTTGGGGTCGCTGGCTGCAAGCGTCGGCCTGATGCTGATGCCCTTTATCATGGTGCTCGTGCTGGCGGCGCTCTACGCCCGCTTTGCCGACATCGAGCGCGTCCGCGGCGCGACCATCGGCGTCTCTGCGGCGGCGACGGGACTGATCATCGCGATGGGATTCAGGATGGCGCGCCCGATGAGGCGCATCCCGTGG
>VBCZ01000058.1 GCA_005889025.1 Betaproteobacteria bacterium | reverse complement strand
GGAAAGAACATTCGATAGCCGAAATAGCCACCGACGCCCAGCGCCGCGACGAGACCGACCAGCGCGATGATCAAACCGCTTTTGCCGCCGGACGGAATGGCTGCGGGAACGGCCGCGGGAGATGGCGCTGTCGCCACTCCGGGTGGGCGCGATGCGCCAGGCGCCGCGGCGGCGGCCGCGCGCGCCATCGTCGCCGACAGCGATGCCGCCGAAGGCGCGCCCGCGGTGGGCCGGGGTGCGCCAACCGAAGCGGCGCT
>VBCZ01000057.1:1518-10503 GCA_005889025.1 Betaproteobacteria bacterium | reverse complement strand
GGGCTTCCGTCCGGCGAGGCCGCGAAGAGCCCGCCCGGCGTGGTGCCGGCCTCCATTCGATGGGGCCTGCAGACTCAGCTCCCAGGTTTCGGCCACCAGATCGCGGCCGAAGCTATGGTGCGCCTCCTCGGCGACTCGGCGAAAACCCGCGCGCTCGTAGATGCGACGGGCGGCGTCGAGCTCGCTTTGGGTCCAGAGCACCAGACGGTGATATCCCGCCTGCCGGGCGAAGCGCACGCACTCGCTGACCAGCCGCGTGCCCACGCCCAGACCCCGCGCGGCGGGTTCGACCAGCAGCAAGCGCAGTTTTGCCGCTGTCTTGGATTTCGAAACCAGGAATACCGAGGCGACGATCTGTCCGTCGCGTTCGGCGATCCAGCATCGCTCTCGCCTCGAATCGAAGCGCTGCACGAAGCGCGCGGCGATTTCAGCGACCAGCGCTTCGAATCGCTCGTCGTAGCCGCACTCGAGGGCGTAGATCGCGCCGTGGCGATGGACGATCCACCCGATGTCTCCGGCCTGGAGCGCTCGCAGCACGAGTCCCGTCGACGACAGCGGCGGCGAACCGAAAAGCCGCTGCACGGTCGCCAATGCATCGACAACCCGGGCCTGCTCGCTGTCAGTCAAACGCTCGAGCATGGCACGCATCTGCTGATAGGAGCGTTTGTCGAGTGGGCTGAACGCACGGCGGCCCCGCGCGGTAAGTTGCAGCCAGCGTCGTCGCCGGTCGGCAACCGACCGTTTGCGTCTAACGAACCCGCGCCGCTCGAACCCGCGCAGGATACGGCTAAGGTAGCCTTCATCGATAGCCAGGCTCGCGGCAAGGTCGCCCGCGGTCAATGCCTTGCGCGACTCATCCGAGGCGTGCGCAAGCTCATAGAGAACGCGCGCTTGCGCGAGAGAAAAATCGCTGCCGAGCAGGGTATGGCCGAGCGCGCCGATCTTGAGCGTATAGAACCGGTTGAACCGGCGAACTGCGGCGATGCGCCCGTCGAGCGCCGACTCGGCTCGTTCCATTGGCGATTGCGAATTCGGTGACAATTCGATGCCAATGTCAACAATTAAGTTGCCTTTGTCAAGTAATCGTAAGCGCCGCATGTTCCGGGTCCGATACGCCGCGCGGAAGCAGCGGGCGGGCGGTTGTAAGTGCGAATTCATTCCCAGGCGGCGGCAAAGGATACGTCGGCGGTGCGAATGAATTCGGCCCCACAGGTCGGATCCGGAACGGGGGACCTCCGCGGAACTTGCTGCAAGCCGGGGCGGTCACTGCAGAGGGATCGTGGCCGCCCAACGGTCCCACTCGGCTTCAACGCTTTCGGGGAGTCGCCGTGCAGCAACCGCCTGAGTCGCTGAAGTTTGTCGTGTTGCTTCTGATTATCGCTGTGCGCCCTGTCTGGGCCGCAAGCGGCGATTTGCTCGACGCCATCGAATACTACGATCAGCAGCTCGATCACTATTTCGTAACCGCGTACGCCGATGAGATCGCGGCGCTCGACGGCGGTCGCTTCCCGGGCTGGCAGCGCACGGGATTGAGCTTCAAGGTGCTCGATCCCGCTACCGCCATACCGGGCGTCCTTCCGGTATGCCGCTTCTACGGCAACCCCCTGGCCGGATTGGATTCGCACTTTTACTCCGCCTCGGCAACGGAGTGCGCGCAAGTCAAGCAGCGCTGGCCCGGTATCTGGATACTCGAGTCGGACAACGTGTTCCTGGTGAGGCTTCCCGATCCCGTTAGCGGTCAATGCGGGTCGGGCAGCGTGCCTATTTACCGCACTTGGAATGCACGCGCCGATGACAATCATCGCTACACCACCGATGCGACCGTTCAGCGCGCCATGGTGGCGAAAGGCTGGATCGCGGAAGGCTACGGATCGCCCTCGCCCGTGGCGATGTGCTCGCCCTCGGGTGCCAGCGTCGTTCCGCCCGCTTGCACCCTGATCGCGAGCAGCGCTTCGCCCTTGATCGGAACCAACATCACATTGACGGCCATTTGCGACGGCAACCCAAGCTCGTACGCGTGGACGGGATGCCAGAGCACGACCTCGTCGTGTACCGCCACATCCGCGAGCACGGGATTTCGCCGCTATACGATCATCGCGACCAATGCCAGCGGCGCAGGTGCGCCGGCCTACGCCGACGTCACCTGGGTCGAGGCGCCTCCTGCGCCGTCTTGCGTACTCAATGTCACCACCGACAGTGACCGGCCGGTCGTCGGATCGCTTGTGCTTCTTACCGCGACGTGCAGCAATAACCCGACCAGCTATTCATGGAGCGGCTGCACCAGCACCTCCGCCATATGTCTGGCGCGCGCTCCCGGCCCTGGCGTCATCGCCTACAGCGTCAGCGCCACCAACGCCGGCGGCACTGGCGCTCCCGCCGGCGCTGCGGTGAGCTGGCAGTCGAGTGGCTCGATCCCGCCCGGATTTTGCTCGCAGTACCCGAGCTTTCTGTATACCCAGGCGGCCTGGGCTGAGAACGCGATCTATACCAGCCCGTTTTTCGACGATCCCGCGTTCGCGTGGAACGGCGTGTGGGTGGTTCAGTTCAACGTGTCGCCGGCTGCGCTCCGGGGCACGTTCGGCCGCACGACCGTGGCCGAGTTCAGCGGTCCCGCAACGTCGCGCGATGCGACAATATCGACGATCCCCTGCGATTTCCGCGCGACTGATCTCACTGGAGCAAACGGTCCTCTTTCGCGCAGCACCGGCACGACGACGAACAACGCTTTCGTGATCGGCTCGCCGATGCCCGGCATACCTGCGCTGCAGCCGGGCCAGACGTATTATCTGAACGTCCGCAATTGGTCGGTCGAATCCAACTCGATCTCCTGCCCCGCAGAGCAGCGACGCTGCGACGCGTTCGTCTATCTCGTGCCTTGATGCGTCGGTGCAGTTTAAGGAAGCCCAGTTCTTAGCCGATGTGCTTGCGAAGGAATTGCAGGGAGCGTTCCCGCGCGAGCCTGGCGGACGACGGGTCATACGAGCCACGCTGATCGCAGTTGAAGCCGTGGTCGGCGGGATAGACATGAATCTCCGCCTCGGGGTGCGCCGCGGCGAACTGCTTGACGGCAGCGATCGGAATCACCGAGTCGCGCTCGCCGAAATGCGCGAGCACCGGGCATCGAGGCGTCTCGCCGACAGCATCGGTGATCCCGCCGCCGTAGTACGAGACAGCGCAGGCAAGACCGGACACGCGCGACGCGCTCATCCAGGCGATATAGCCGCCCCAGCAATAGCCCACGATGCCCACTTTGCCCGAGCTTGCGAGCGCATCGCGCGCCGCCGCGACATCCGCTAATGCGGCGTCCAATGTCACCTTGGCCTTCAGCTCGCGCCCCTTGGCGATCTCCGCGGGCGTGTAGCCGATGTCCACGCCTCGCTCATAGCGGTCGAACAGCGCGGGCGCGATCGCGTCGTAGCCGTCTTCGGCGTAGGCGTCGCATACGCTTGTGATATGACTGTTGACGCCGAAGATTTCCTGCGCGACGACGAGACCGCCGCGCGCTTTGCCTTTCGCACTTGCCCGATACGCAGACAGCCGGAATCCATCCGATGCGATAAGCTCGATCATGACTCCCATTCGGCTAATCCTCCGCTGAAGACTCGACGCATTATGACATCCAGGCGCCGGCGCGTCCGACGCATGGGATAATCACACCGGCGCCGAAAAATCATCCCAAGGAATTTCCATCCATGAAGGTCGACACCGCCAGGATCGAAGCGCTCGTGCGCCAGATTATCGTTGAAATCGGCGAAGATCCGCAACGCGAAGGGCTGGTCAAGACTCCGCATCGAGTCGCCGCGGCGTACGAATTTCTCACTTCCGGTTATCGGACCGATGCCCAGCGCCTGATCAACGACGCGGTTTTTACGCAGGCGACCAACAGCATGGTAATCGTCAAGAACATCGAGGTTTACAGTCTGTGCGAGCATCATATGCTGCCTTTTTTCGGACGCTGTCACGTCGGGTATATTCCGAGCGGACGGGTGTTCGGCGTGTCGAAGCTCGCGCGGCTCGTGGACATGTACGCGCGGCGCCTGCAGCTTCAGGAACGGCTCACCGAGCAGATATCACAGGAAATCATGACCTCGGTCGATGCCAAGGGTGTCGGCGTGATGATCGAGGCTCGGCATCTGTGCATGATGATGCGCGGCGTGGAAAAACAGAATTCGGTGATGATCACGTCGTCGGTCCTCGGAACATTTCGCGAGTCGACCGCGACGCGCGAGGAATTCCTCGCACTGATCGGGAGCCGGCCGGTGTAGATGAGGAAACCGGCCGCACGGCGCCGCGCATTCTCGTGCTCGAACCCAATAAGCGGGCCCGAGTGTTAGCGCAGCCACCAGTGATACATCGCACCCGCGACGCTTCTGGCGCCGCGCGACAGCACCGGCGGTAATTGCAGCGGCCGTAACAGCATATCGATGGGAAGTTCGCGCGGAGCATAGCTATGCGCAAGCGTGCCCATTCGATTGACGAACGCGCGATAGGCGTCGTCTGCCCCCGAATGCTCTCCGGGATGCGTGGCTCGCCACAGGTTCCGGTATGCGCAAAGGCCGTCATCGTTGCGCGTCGCGAATAAACGCTTCCCGAGCGTGCGTCCAACGCGCCAGCGCCCGTGGCGCTCGCGTGCCTGATAGCGCCGGAAATAGCGATAGAAGTGCTTGTAATGCCGGACTTCATCGGCGTAAATGCGTCCGGCCAGATCCTTCAGCACCGGCTCGCGCGCATACGCATGGAGCGCGCTGTACAGCGTCGCGGTTCCCATTTCAACCACGCAGCGCGCGGCCAACTCCAGCGCACGCGCAGGCTCGAGATCCGGAACCGTGCAGGTCTGCGAATATTCATCGAAAAAGGCATCGAAAGCGCGCCGCCATTCGAAGTCGGGCCATGCGCGCTCGACATAGGCGCGCAGCGCTGCCCCGTGCTGAACCTCCTCGTGCTCCCATGATTGTGCAAGCCACTGGGCAACTTCAGCGTCGTCGTCGAAGTACGCGACGAGATTTTGCGCGTAAAGATCGGACCCTGTTTCGATGAACGACGCCAGCGCAACGATCTGGAACAGCGTGGTATCCCCTGCGACGAGCGGTCGGTCTATCGCCGCGTAATCGATGTCGGCAAGGCTCCAGACTCCGCGCGATGGCACTTCCGCGGGCGCCGGGACCCGCGCCGGCGGACGGGTGGTTTCCGGTATCATCATTCTTCTTCTCCCAAGGACCCCTCGGCGCGTCAAAGATCCCGATTGCGCGCTTATTGCTGCCTCGACGGTGCTTAAGACAACGGGATGTCGAGAAAAGTCCCGCCGCGAGACACGCTCTCGACGCGCCATTGGAATGCACCCTTCCCACGGCGGCGTCATGCACGCGTTCGGACATATTGACGCTCTGACCGCGCCCCTTTTTCTACTGGTGTTGCCGGACTATTCGCTCAGCCGCTGGGGCGCGTCCCCCCAAGCGGTCTGCCGATGCACTGTCGCGGTTCGTGTTTTCTGTGGCCATGCATCCGGCATAGGCGTTCCGGCCCAGCCTTTTTGCGCGCCCCTCGAAGCCGCCCGGCCGGTGATCCCTACCCTGCTTTTCCGGCTGATGAGCAAGGGCGCTTGTCCTGCCACCGCTGGAGACACAGGCCATCGTCATGCTGCGTCGCTGCCCGTGGGCGCCAACGTCTATCTCATGTCACGGCAGTTCGATACGTTGGGCCGGCCGGTCGCCGCGAGCCTCGTCATCTTCACCGTATTCGCCGCTGCGACAACCCCTTTGACCCTGGCGCTGATGGCGTCGGCGCAGATTTCCGGCTCGAGCGAACCCTTCACAATAAGCCGGAATCACGGATTCGTACAAAGCGGGCTCATTCCGGTTGCTTGCTCACAGGCGTAAACCCACGCGGCCGCGACCAAGTTTGCCGATCCACACGCGTGCGATAATTCCAACTCGCTGTTCCGCCTGCGTCAAAGACACCCTTGGACTCTCCTCGTCGCGTCGCCATCGTCGGCAGTGCGCGCATTCCCTTCGCACGCAGCAATACCGCGTACGCATCGGTCGGCAATTCGGACATGCTCACCGCCGCGCTCAAGGCGCTGGTCGACAAGTTCGCTTTGCGGGGCCAGAAGCTCGGCGAGGTCGCCGCGGGCGCCGTCATCAAGCATTCCCGCGATTGGAATCTAACGCGCGAAGCCACGCTCGGCGCGGGATTGCACCCACACACGCCGGCGTACGATGTGGCCCGCGCGTGCGGGACCAGCCTCACGACGACGATCCAGATCGCTCAACGCATCGCGCTCGGTGAGATCGACGCAGGCGCAGCGGGTGGTGTGGATACGGCCAGCGACGTTCCCGTCGTCTACGGACGTGCTCTCAACGCCGCCGTGCTCCAAAGCGCGCGTGCGCGCTCGCTCGGTGAGCGCATCTCACCGTGGCTTAGGTTGCGGCCGCGCGACTTCAAGCCTTCCGTGCCAGCGGTCGTCGAACCGAGAACGGGCCTGTCGATGGGCGAACATTGCGAGCTCATGGCCAAGGAGTGGAAGATCGGCCGTGCCGAACAGGATGCGCTCGCGTACCAAAGTCATGTCAACGCCACTGCCGCGCCAGCCCGCAGAAACTTGCCACGCTCAAGCCGGTCTACGATCGGAGCGCGACCGGCACGCTGACTGCGGGAAACAGCACGCCGCTGACCGATGGGGCCTCTTGCGTGCTGCTGGCGTCGGAAGCCTGGGCCCGCTCAAGAGACCTTCCGATCCAGGCGTACTTGAGCGAATGGGCGGTCGCCGCGGTCGATTACGCAGGGATGGCCGGCCCGCGCGAAGGTCTGCTGATGGCGCCGACCTACGCGGTGCCGCGGATGGTCGATCGTGCCGGGATAACGCTGCAGGATTTTGACGTCTACGAAATTCACGAAGCGTTCGCGGCGCAAGTCCTGTGCACGCTCGCGGCATGGCAATCTGCGGAGTATTGCCGCGACAAGCTTGGGTTGAGCGCGCCTCTCGGCACGATCGATCGCTCGCGGCTCAATCCCAAAGGCGGCAGCGTCGCGCTGGGCCACCCGTTTGCGGCGACGGGCACGCGGATTGTGGGCGCGCTTGCAAGGCAGCTCGAGTTGCGCGGCGCGGGGCGCGGTCTGATTTCGATATGCACCGCGGGAGGGATGGGCGTTACTGCGATTCTGGAGCGTTAGGCGCTCGGGGCGCCGCCATTCGCTCCAGGCACGCCTGCAGAAAGTCTGACCGATGTGCCTCCGCGGTGGTCGGCCGTTTGAATACGGCGCTTGCTTCAGCGAGCAGGAAGGCTTCATCGTCGATGTCGTGCACGAACCAGCGCAGGTCGGCCGGAAACCCGCCCATGGCGGCAAAGTCCTCCTCCATTTGGCCCAGAAAGACTTCGGAATGCACGCCTGCGTCTCGCGCCAGCGCGGCGTTTCGGATGAAGTCGGATGCCTCGAAGCACTCGTTCATCGTGGGGCGTCCGGCATGGCCTATGCCCGGGCGCATGAGCGCTGCCGCGAACAGCATCGCTGCCAGAACGCGAAGCAAACGCGCAACATCGGTCATGAATTCCTCCTCGGTATCGGACGGCCTTTTGATAACAGCGCCACCTTCGAACGATCCATCCTAGCGACCGCACCGCGGGCTTTCAAGTTTTGGTCTGTATTCGATCGGCCAATCGCGCGCTACACTCTCAGGCATTTTTTCAAGCGAGAGATTCCATGGCGCTCAAACGCCCCAAGGGCCCGGAAGGGACGCTGGTCGTTCTCGAGCATACGTCCCGCATCCTCAAGAACAATCCGCTGGGCGATCCCCACGTCCGCAAGCTGGGGGTTTGGCTGCCGCCGCAATACGAGGACGGATCGTCCATGCGCGGAGTCCGCGGCAGCGGCAGGCGCTTCCCGGTCTTGTACGACCTTGTCGGGTTTACGGGATCCGGGCTCGCCCATGCCAACTGGAGGCCTTTCGCCGACAACGTTCCCGAGCGTGTGGCACGTCTTATCCACGACAAGAAAATGGGGCCGGCCATTGTTGTTTTCCCCGACTGCTTCACTGCGCTGGGAGGCAATCAGTACATCAACTCGTCCGCGATCGGCAACTACGCCGACTATCTCACGCGCGAGATCATCCCATTTGTCGACCGCGAGTTCCGTACACTAGGCAGCCGCGAGCATCGCGGATGCTTCGGAAAATCGTCCGGTGGATACGGCGCAATCGTCCATGGAATGAAATACGCGCAGTACTGGGGCGCCATCGCCGATCACTCCGGAGACTCGTACTTCGATTTCGTCTACTGGCACGACTGGCCGAACACGCTCGACGAGCTCACCAAGTTCCGCAAGGTGAAGCGCAAGTCCGGCAAATTCGACGCGCTGCGCGAGAGCCGGCGCAAAGGCCTCGACGATGGGCTCGACGATGGCCGCGTGCGCCGCTTTCTCGATCACGTATGGGGCAAGGAAAAGCTCTCGCACGCGGAGGGACACGCGATCATGAACATCTGCATGGCGGCGACATACGATGCCGACCGGCACGCGCCGCTCGGCTTCCACTTGCCGTTCAACCTCGAGACGGGTGAGCTCATCGAAAAGCGCTGGAAGCGCTGGCTCGACCACGACCCGATCCATCTCGTCGACCGATACAAGGGCCATCTGAAGACCCTGCGCGGGATCTACATCGATTGCGGCTGGCGCGACCAATACCACATCCATTATGGAACGCGAATCCTTTCCATGCGGCTTTCGCTCGCGGGCATCGCGCACACTTACGAAGAGTTCGATGACAACCATTCCGATATCGACTACCGAATGGATGTGAGCCTTCCATTCCTGTACCGAGCGCTGCGGCCATGATGCACGCGAAAACGGCATCGTCGAGCGACAGCGGAGCGGGACCCAACGGCTCATGAATGACGAAAAGAATGTTCTCGGCGGGCCGCTCGCACCGTGCTCGACCACGCCGCGCACCGGTTTCTATCGCGACGGGTGCTGCAATACCGGTCCGGAGGATTT
>VBCZ01000057.1:0-1277 GCA_005889025.1 Betaproteobacteria bacterium | reverse complement strand
TCGCACCGTGCTCGACCACGCCGCGCACCGGTTTCTATTGCGACGGGTGCTGCAATACCGGTCCTGAGGATTTCGGCCTGCACGTCGTTTGCGTGCAAATGACCGAGGCCTTTCTCGCCTTTTCCAAGGAGACAGGCAACGACTGTCCCTTGCGGATCGTCACAGGGGCTTTTGCCCAGGATCCACGTCCTTCCGCGCAGGCCAGCCTTAAACCGGACATTTCATGTGTTACCTGGACCGGACATTCCTCATGTTAATAGCACATGGCTTCTCTGCCCTTGAGTCCATGACCCTTTGCGATGTAAAATAAAGGGTTATGCAGTTTGTAGGGGATTATTTCCCGCTTATCCTTTTCTTCGCGGCATTCAAGCTGTGGGGAATCTTCATCGCCACTGCAGTGGCGATCGCCGCGTCGGTCGTGCAGATCGCCTATTTCCGCTGGCGCCGAGGCAGGGTCGCCGCGGTGCATTGGCTAAGCCTCGCCATCATCGCCATTTTTGGCGGCGCGACACTTTGGCTGCAGAACGAGACATTCATCAAATGGAAGCCGACTGTTCTCTATTGGGTCTTCGCGTTGGCACTCTTGATCGGGCGAGTCGTCTTCCGCCGCAATCTGATCTCCGCCCTGCTCAAAAACCTGACGCTGCCCGACGCGGTATGGTCGCGGGTGACGTGGGGATGGGTGCTGTTTCTCGTCGCAATGGGGGCAGTCAACCTGTACGTCGCAGAAAATTTCACCACCGACGCCTGGGTCAATTTCAAGGTCTGGGGCGGTATCGGCCTGTTCATGCTGGCCGCGGTTGGCACGGTCGCGTCCGTCGCCCGTTACCTGCCCGAGGAATCGTGACCGAGATCGTCGCGACCCTGCGCAGCCGTTTGGAGGACCTCTCGCCCATCGAGCTGGAGATTCACGACGACGGGGCCGACCACGTCGGGCATGCAGGAGCCCGGAACGGCGCCGGGCACTTTTCCCTCGTCATCGTGTCGAAGGCCTTCTGCGGCATATCTCGCCTCGAACGACACCAACGAGTTCTGTCAAGAGTCAGCGATCTGCTCCCCTATCCGATCCATGCGCTGTCGATCAAGGCGCTTGCGCCGGAGGAGCGTTGATGATTTTGTTAACCCGCTTAAGCCACGAAGGATTGTCACTCATGCAAAAGATTTCCACAGTTCTCGCCGCGCTGCTCGCAACTGCAGCGCTGCTTTCGGCGCCCATTGTGGGCGCGCAGGATGCCAAGGCAAAGTCCGCCTCGTCCAAGTCGGAAGCGCCGAAGGGA
>VBCZ01000365.1:1855-4595 GCA_005889025.1 Betaproteobacteria bacterium | reverse complement strand
TTCAGATCGAGGTAGTGGGTAGAACGAACAATGGAGCCGCTCTGTCCACCAGCGTAGATGTCTTGACCACACCAGGCAACGATCAGATTAAGCCTTTCGTGCAGCTCGAAGTTGCAGCTGTGCGGCGGCTTGATCCCGAAAGTCGGAATCAACGCGAAGTTCGCCCTGGACAGATCACGGATGTACAGCTCGTTGTTATCACCGATCACCCAAATCAGCCCTGACTGGCTGCTCATGCCGCCACGGAATTCGCCGACGTTGAACACATACGGCTCGCTCCACGAAACCGTCTGCGCTCCGCTGACGTCGACCGTCGCCTTTCTATAAGGCAGATCATTACGAATCAATGTGGTTTTCTGCGATGGCGACATAATGCTGTACAACGAGCCGCGAAAATACTTTAGCGGAGTTACTCCTCTCAGCAATTGCTTGTTTTTCGGAGTGTGGTTATCCGTACCGGTGAAGTCTCCAAAATTGGTGTAGGTGTTTGTGTTCGGATCGAAATAGCAGTCGGCATTCCACATGGATGCCGGCGCACCATTACTGACCCAGATGCGGTCGCCGTCCCGGTCATAGCACGAGCCGTAGTTTTCGCGATTGCTGATGTTGTGCTGGATGTCGTCGGTGAATGTCACCTTTTCCCATTTGTTCGTTTTTCTCCGGAACATGAACGTCCCGAATCGCCCGCCAGAGGTCGGGTTGTCCCATGCCGCCCAGATGTCGCCGGTCCTCCCCCACAAACAAGGATGCGTGAACTGCGGCCCGAATAGACTGGTGGCCACGTTGCCATCGTCCAATCTCGTCCATTTATCGATGCTCGCTCGCTGAGACGATGGGGGAGGCGCGCGCGCCGCAGGCGCTTTGGGCGGCGAGGCTGCTTGTGCCTCATCAACCAACGGGGCGCCGATTAGTGCCGCACCGAGGTTGCTTAAAAATTGTCGACGATTGGTCAAGAGAAACGCCTCGAGCGCTGCATCCGAAACGGTGCCATCATCCGCATAACGTACCGCTCAATGTATTATGGCAGCGCTTTTTGCCAATGCGGCGAAAATCCTTAGGCAGGAAGAATGAAGTTCGATACGCGGTGACTTGTGCGACCTGCACCTGCTCCACTGCCGCGTTATTGCGGATTCTGAGGGAATGCAAGCCGTGCCGCCGGTTGAACATGACGCAAGCCGTTGTCGGAAAGTTAGCCGAAGGCCGACAACGGCTCGACGGGCTATTGCGCAGGCAGCTCTTATCCTTATGGTTGTCGGCGTGGCGGCCGCGCAGGGAACGGAATATAACGCTGGCCCGGAGACATACGCGTCCTTCCTGCCCAAGCTGCAACCTGGCGATATCCTCAGCCTAAGCTCTGGCGACTACGGCCGCGGATTGCGGTTGCGCGGGCTGCATGGCACGTCCAGTGCGCCCATCGTCATTCAGGGGCCGCGCGCGGGCCCGGCCGCAGTGCTCCTCGCGAGACCAGACGCCAACACCGTGAGTCTTGCCGAAACGAGCTATGTCACCGTACGCAATTTTCGAATCGATGGTGCGCATTTGCCGGTCGACGCAATCAAGGCGGAGGGAAGCAGCCGCCCGGTGCACCACATCACGCTCGAAAAATTGAGGATCATCAACTATGACAACGATCAGGGCGCCATCGCCATCTCCACCAAATGCCCTGCCTGGGGTTGGATCATTCGCGACAACGACATTATCGGTGCGGGCACCGGGCTTTACCTCGGCGATTCCGATGGCACTGCTCCGTTTATCGACGGCCTGATCGAAAACAACCTTATCGTCGACACTATCGGCTACAACATCGAAATCAAGCATCAGATCGAGCGGCCGGATTTGCCTGGGACGCCGACTGCGCCGAGTGTCACCATCTTGCGGCACAACGTATTCGCGAAGTCACAGAATGCGTCCGTCGGCAGGGCCGCGCGGCCTAATGTCCTCGTGGGACACTTCCCGCCGCAGGGGAATGGAGAGCGTGACAAATACCAAATCGTGGGCAATATCTTCTTCGATAACCGGACCGAAGCGCTTTTCCAGGGGGAAGGCAACGTAACGCTGGCGCGAAACCTGCTATTCAACCCCAATGGTGACGCAGTGACCATGCAGCCGCACCATGATCGGCCGCGGCATGTCTCGGTCGTTGAAAACCTCGTGGCCGCTGCGGGGCGGGGAATCGCTATACGGGGCGGCGATCCGACCATGGAGCAAGAGGTCGCACGCAACGAGATCTATGCCGGGGAACCTCTGCGTGGCGGTCTGCAGCGTGACAACAAGGTAGGACTGTTTGCGCAGGCGAGGACCGCATTGGCGGGATGGCTGGTGCGCTCGGGTGCGCGCGATGATGCGATCGATCGCTTGCGCCTGGAGTCGATGACGCACCGGGCATGCGAGCTGACGGCCGACGGCATGCCGGGCGCCCATGTACCTTCGTCGACCACCCGAGGGCGACATCCACTTTGCAATTTTCTTCGGACTCTGTCGAGTGTGGCGCGATGACTTCTAGCCGCGCGAAAGCAAGGCGTGAATTGCGGCGTGACGAACTTAGTGAATCAAGATTCGTAGCAATTCGCGGCATATTTTTTGCCGTCATTCCCGCCCTTCGACTACGCTCAGGGCAGGCTCCAGCGGGAATCCAATGGCATTGAAAATAAATCGATGCCAGCTCACGCCCGCTCTGCGGGCTTGGCCGGAATGACGGCAATTGATGCACCAAACTTCTGATACAGCACACTGGCGTTTG
>VBCZ01000365.1:291-1825 GCA_005889025.1 Betaproteobacteria bacterium | reverse complement strand
GGCTCGGTGGGGCGTGAACTCGTCAATACAATCAAGGTTTCAAGGAAGGTTCGGGTATTTCGCGCTCCTTTACTTAGTCTTCGTCGTTTACGGAAGCCTGGTCCCGCTGGACTTCTCCGATCACCCACTGAACTACGCGCTGACTGCCTTCTCACCGCCTCCCTGGTCTGTGATCGGTCCTGCGGACCGCGCAGATTGGATTGCAAATCTGGTCCTGTATGTCCCGCTGGCTTTTCTGGCGTTAGCCGCCAGTCACGCGGCACGACCGAGCGCTGGCCTTCTGCGCGACATGGCGACCCTGCTGTCACTGGCGTTGCTTGCGATCACGTCGAGTTCCTCCAGATATTTTTTCCCCCGCGCACCGTCTCGCTCAACGACTTGGTCGCAGAAGCTGCAGGCATCGTGTTGGGCGGAATCGGATGGTGGTTGGTGGGCAAGCAATTCCTTTCGCTTACGGGCGTCGCCTTGCACGCTCCGCTCAATGTGCGACGCGCTGTCGCGGTTGGTTTCGTTGCAGCCTATCTCGCCATCGCACTTTTCCCCTTCGATGTCATCCTGTCGGGTGCCGAGCTCCATGAAAAACTCGCCTCCGAGCTGGTTGGCTTGTGGACCGCACCAGCAGCGTGTCCCACCGTTGCAATATGCCTTGGCTATGCGCTGCTGGAGGTAGCGGCTGGCGCGATGTTCGGTGTCGCGTGGAATTGGATGCGCGACCGGATCTCGGTTCCGTCGGCGATCGCCGCCGCATCCGTGGGCTTCGGATTCGGCTTGGGAATCGAGCTCTGTCAGCTTTTCTTGCTTTCCGGCGTATCGCAAGGAGCCTCCGTTATTGCGCGAGGCCTGGGCATTGCTCTGGGTTACAGGTACGCAGCGCAATTGCCGCGGCTGCTCTCGTTTGCGCTTGATTGGCAGCGACGACGATGGTGGCTAGGCGCAAGCTTGGTGGTGTATCTGAGCGCGCTCCTGCTTGTAAATGGATGGTTCCGGACCCGCTTGGACACAGTCTCCGAAGCGATCGCACGCCTCGCGGCGGTGCAGTGGGTGCCCTTTTACTACTTCTACTTTGTGTCCGAGCAATGGGCACTGAAAAGCGCTGTTGTCCAGGTCGCGATGTACGCGCCAGCGGGAGTGTTGGTCGCGCTGGCAGAAGGCTCGCGAGTCGGCCGGCGCGCGTCTATCGGCTGGATAGCCGCGATCTTCGGAGCATTGCTCGCCCTGGTCATCGAGACCGGCAAACTGTTCCTGGGCAAGCATCCGGATCCTACCGACATTTTGCTTGCGCTGGTCGCAAGTTACATGGCGTAGCGCCTCTCCTCGTTCACGCTCAACCGCGTAGTCGCTTCTCGCGAAGACACAAAGGTGCAAGCCGTCACAACGGTCAAGCCCGCACGACTGGCCGCATTCGGCCCCGGAATGGTGCTTGGGATCATATTGTTGCTGTTTGCGGCTTTCAGCCTGCTCCGGTACCCCGGCAACGCCGCCTGGCTTGCTCTGGGCCTTGGCGTTTACGTGCTGGCGTTGCTGCGATGGCCCT
>VBCZ01000365.1:0-274 GCA_005889025.1 Betaproteobacteria bacterium | reverse complement strand
TGGGCCAGTGGACCGGTTGGCTCTTCCTGGACGAGTTCGATCTGTTCGTCATGGTGACGATCGGCGTCCTGACGCTGGTCCCGCCGCAAGAGCATCCGCAACGCTGGTCCGGTGGGCTGAAATTCCTTTGGTCGCTGTGGGCGATTCTGGCGTTCTTCGCCTTCATCCGCGGATTCTTGCCGATGGAGGCGTTGTCTGCAGACAGCTTTTGGAGCATCCATGGTCACACCAATGCGCTTCGCATTGGACGTGGAATCCTCTGGACGGTGTTCCT
>VBCZ01000366.1:6599-7386 GCA_005889025.1 Betaproteobacteria bacterium | reverse complement strand
TTCGTTCATAGTAAACCTTCCTCTCGACAATCGCCGGTTGTAACCGGCAATCATATTGGCGCCGCGAGCATATCTTGTAAACGCAGGCGGCGGCGATGCCGATATCGAGTGCGCCGCGACAGAGCTGTGCCACATGCGGGCGTTATTCGTGGTTCGACAAGCTCACCACGAACGGGCTCACCAGGAATGGAAGCCGAACCGTTCGCCCTGAGCCCGTCGGAGGGACTCCTGGGCGCGTCGAAGGGCGTTACCGTCAGCGCAACCCGTCGAGTGCCTTGCGGGTGGCGGCGAGAAGCGCCTCAGCGCCGACGGGCGCGCCGGTCGCCTTCTTCATCCACAGATCCGGAGCGATATTCCCGACCGTGGCCATGCGCTCGAACTCCGGCCCGATCGCTCCCGTCTTGTCCATCTGCTGCTCGATCTGGAAGGCGATCATGTGGCCGATGGGATAGTCGGGGAGATAGAGCGTCGAGTGGATCATGTGCGAGTAGACGCCGAGGAGCACAACGTCCCTGGTCCCGAACACGCTCGCGTAATAGCGGTTCCACACGTCCTTGGCGATCGCGATCGTCGCGACCTTGAGCTCGGCAGGCGTGGCGCCGGGATGCTCGTACATCCAGTGCCAGACGCCCATGTCCACCAGCGCCACGCCGGAAATCTCGTAGCAGGCCCAGAAGTCGTTGAGCGTCTTCATCGCCTGCGTCTTTGCGGTGGGCTTGGAAAGACCCAGCAGCTCGAGATCGTGCCCCTGGAAGACGAACGCGAGCGCCTCGGTGAACGCGGTGTT
>VBCZ01000366.1:1280-6551 GCA_005889025.1 Betaproteobacteria bacterium | reverse complement strand
CATGGACGGCGATGTTGAAGCCCTTGTAGTTCATCCCATCCTTCTCGACGCGTGTTCGCAGATGCGCCTTGTCCTCTCGTCGCGCTGCACCCATCGCGTGGCCGGAACCACGCGCCGGGTCGACCACGATGTTGGCGGCCAGCATCGAGGCCTTCTCCCGGGAGAACCCGAGTTGCGCGAGCAGATTGGGAATGTCCTTCTGGTAAGCCTCGGCAGTTGGATATTTCTTGCGCACGATCTCGTCGAGTTGCGCCTCCTGATATTCGCCGCGTGCGCGGAATCCGTCGTACCAGATGTCGAACGGTTCGAGCTTCCGGCCGAGCCGTTGCGCCACGAGCTTGGCGACGCGCGGAACCTCGGGAGACGTCAGTACGTCTTCGAGCATCTTCTTCACGCGAGCTTCGGGGATCTGCCGATCCTCCTCGAATCGGCGTGCAATCAGCGTCGGCGCGGAAGGGGACCACGCGTCGACCTGGCGCTGTGCCTGGAATACGGCAAGGAGTTTGGCGTAGCGCGTATCAGGCTCGGGTTCGTTGCCTGGCTTTTTTCCGGACGGCGCCGGGAGGTCGGAGTCCAAGGCCATCGTGGCGCGCACCTCGTTGGTCGCCGGATTCCAGTCGAGCTGCGGGTTGTCCACGACGGCATCGGGGATCGTCTGCGTCACGATCCGCTCCATCACTTTCATGATCGCGCGCTGCTTGGCGAGCCCGTTCTTCGGATCGGTGTAATCGGCCTTGATCTCATCGCGAAGGTTCCAGTGCGACAAGAGGCGTAGCTTCGGCGGAAACAGGCGCGCCCCGTTCGAATCGACGACGTGATGCATCCAGATGTTGTATCCGGCGATGTACTGATCGGCTTCGGCGGACGCCTTGGCGGTGGCGAGTTTCACAGCCGCAGGGATCCGCTTCGAGAACCGCTCAGCCAGTCGGGCTTCGGCCCACTCGCGGCGCGTCCAGGCCTCTCCCTTCTGCAGACGTTCGTCGAGGGTGGTGAGGGGAAAGTTGAGAAGGACCACGAAGGCAAGCTTGTTGGCGAAGAGGTCGTCGCTTACGTGAGCGCCGGGATCGTAGGCCGCGAGCGTCTGGTCGAAGGGCCTGATCGATCCGATGTCCAGGTCCGACTGGCGTCGGAAATCGCGCTCGATCTCGTGCATATGCCCGTCGAGCGACTCGAAGGCGAACTCCATCCGCGAGAAGAGCGCGTCGCGAGCAGCAGCGTCCCCCGCGTAGTTCCCGCGAACGAATGTGGCGAGCGCCGGCGCGTCGCCGTCTCCTCTGCTGGCGTTGTTCGTCTCGTCCTGCCGCCAGAACGTCGCGACCTGCGCGAGCCCGCGCGAGATCCGAGCACGCTCAGCCTCGCCGTGCTTCGCGACCAACTCCTGCTCGAGTGCCATCATCGCTTCGGTTCTCCCCGGGGATTGCGCTCGCGCGAGCGCCGGGACGCAGGCGAGCACGAGCACGAACACGCACAAACATCGAACGAGCATGCGGCGGAGAATGATAGTCAATCTCCTACTCACAGCAGCATTCGTTGCAGCGATTTCATCACTTTCGCCCGGTCTCGGTCCGCGAGACGCCCCAGCGCGCCGCGTATAAGGCGATGATCGAGAGTAAAGAGCTTGAAACGCAGAATCGAGGGCGCGGGCAACCCGGCTGCTTTTGAGTCGCCGATCGAAACGTCCAAGGGCCAAGGCGAATGCCCGGCGGACGTAATCATTGCCATGACGCTGTGACCCGCTGGCCCATTGAAGGTCGCGCTATCCGACATCACTAGTGCGGGACGATTTTTCTCGGCTCGCCGACCCGTGAAAGGAAACGGAACACGCACGACATCGAACCGTTCAAAGCTTGCCATACGCTTTCTCGTCTTCGGGCGTGCGCCATTCGTTTAGCGTGCCTTCAACCGCTTTCAGATAGATCGCCCGGCTTGCTCTTGAGGGCGGCGCGGACTGCTTGGGGCACCGTGGTCTGCCCCTTGGATGTGATCTTCGAAATGGCGGTCATCGGTAGCTCTCCTGTAGACTCGTCGCTTACCTCCTTACTATCTTACTGTAAGGCGCTACGATTGAACAGGGTTGGTCTGCAGGGACGCAATGCCGGCGTGGCTGCATCGGCAAGCCGCACCGGTTTCATGGTGCTCGCCGAAAGGCGCTACTCGAAACTTATCGAGCGCAGAAGAAAGGTGGTCTGCCCCTAATTACCTCGGGAACAGCTATCCGTTTGCCCTGAGCATGTCGAAGGATCGCGAGAAAACGTGGTCTGACCCCATTTCATTTCCATTTCATTTCGGTTTGGCGCCAATTTCATCCAATCTCAGTGGATCGGCTGCGTTGCGGGCCTCGGTCCAGCCGAGCGCTTCCTTTTGTGCTTCGATGACGTCGGCGCGCGAAAGCAAGGGCAACACCATGATGCGTGCGCGGTCCGCTTCTTCGTGTCCCCGCGCGGCGGCGAGATTGAACCACGTGTACGCCTTCACATTGTCGACAGGGGTGCCTATGCCCACGCGGTACATGTGTCCTAACTCGAACTGCGCGCGGGTGTGACCGTTTTCGGCGGCTAGTCCGAGCCACTTGAACGCGCCTTGGTAATCCTGGACGACGTCACGCCCTTCGCGCAGGGCCATACCCAAGTCGTATTGCGCCTCGACGTTGCCGTGTTCAGCGGCGCGCTTCAACCACCCCCGGGCTTGCACGCTATTTTTTGCTACGCCATCGCCTTGCGCGTAGATCTGGGAAAGTGTGTATTCCGCGGCAGGATCGCGTTTCTCTGCAAGCTTCGTGGCATCCGCGACGATCTTGCCGGCGGACACCGGTGGCTCCGGCCTGAGAAAGGGGTAATCCATACTTGGGTATTCACGCCAGAAAATAATTCCCGCCGCGATCGCTAACCCGGCCATCCAGAATCGATAATGGATCTTTGTGCTGACTACGGAGAAGCGCTTCTTGCAATCGCGGCAGCGGTAAGGCGAGAGAAAATTGCGCTTCCACGTCATCTCCCCGGCGATTCGCTTGGAGCGGCGCACATTGCGGCTTCCGCAGCCCGGGCATTTTTTGCTGATCATGAATCTCTTGTAGATGCCGTCGCGTTGGGCAGGGTGTTCCTCCCTGCTCGTCGTGCTTACCGGGTTCGCGTTGGTCATGATTATCGATCTGCTCCAGGATTGGCGCCGTTTGCTCGACCAAGTCTTGCGGGTCGTATCAAACCCTAAGCTGGCACCAAACAATCGTTTGTGAGCGCGGGTTCGCCTGGCGGATTGTACGGAAACTCCACGATCGTAAGACATCCATCCGCTAAACGAAATGCCTGGGCTTGCGATCCTCCGCCTGGCGCGGCCTCACGGCCGCCTCGAATACAAGTATATAGGCTCGCTCACGCGACCTGACCCTGTTTCAGTTCGAGTGCTTCGAGTCCGGGGCTGCTGATTCTCGATTCGCTTGGAAAAGCCGGCTTCCCGCGGAGATGACTGACCCCCAAAACCTGCGATAGACTGACTCGACCCCCCTCCCCCAAATAATCGGTGATTCCGTGCGCATCGAGCAGGTCGGTCCGACACTCAATAACGCATCACTGAGCCTCGACAACACGCTTCAGTCCGTCGCGGGCAAGGGACTATCAGCGGCCATCTCCGCAGATGGCACCCGGGCCTACTTCGGCGGACATTCCGGGGTCTGGCGATCGGACGACGGCGGCGTGAGCTGGTTCCATCCGGAGCTGCCCCAACCTGCACCCGGTCAAGTCGTGGCAGGCGCGCTGGTCGTGCCCAACGTCTACGATCTGGCGATCGATCCGATCAATAGCGACATCGTCTTCGCGGCGACCGGCCACGACGCCCGCTCGCCGGAGAAGAGCGGCGTGTACCGCTCGGTCGATGGCGCGCAGTCGTGGACGCTGGTCCGCCAGGTGGTCCGGACAGCGAACAACGTCACGACCGTGTTCCAGGTCAACCAGATCGCGATCGCGCCCGACGAGCCGAATGTGATCTTCGCGGCGGCAGGCGCCTGCATCCTGCGCAGCCAGGATGGCGGGACGGCGTGGACGGAATTGACGCCGACGCCCTCCACGAGCAGCGATCAATTCTGGCACGTCGTCACCGGCACCCGCTTTTTTGGTGAGCGCTGGGTGTACGTGGTGGGCAGCGGGGTCTGGTTCTCCCGCGACGGTGGCGACACGTGGCAGAAGGATCCGGTCGGATTGGCGCTCGGGCCGGCGACGGCGATTTTTGTCTGCGAGGCCGCACGCTCGCTGGCCGTTCATCCCACCGACCCGCATAGCGTCTTTGTGACGCAGCCCGATTTCACGGTGTTCGTGGGAAATTACTTCGAATTGCCGGTCGGCCTGCCCGGCCGCTGGACGCAGCTCGCGTCGACGCCGGTGATTCCGAACGGTCCGACCGACAGCGGCTCCAATTTCATCGTCCCCCATGTCACCCCGGACAAGCAATTTTTCCTGATCGTCTCCGACCGGCGCACCGTCCACATCGCGCATAACCTTCCGTTCAGCGCCAGTGCATGGCATCGACTGGAGGACGGCCACTGTCACGTCGACCCGCATGCGCTCGTGCTGACGCCCGACTTTCACCCGAAGATCGCGTCCGGCAGCCCGCACACGCGCGGGCGCGCCATCCTCATCAATGACGGCGGCGCATTCCTCAGCACCAACGGCGGCGACTCGTGGACGCACGGCAAGGGCATCGAGACGCTGAGCATCATCAACCTGGCCGTGAATCCCGTCGGAGCCAACGGGCCGCCGACGCTATGCTTCGGCGGCGGCGACAACTCCGGCTTTTCGTCCAGCGACGGCGGCGCGCACTGGAAGACCCAGGACTACGAGGGCGGCGACAACGACTGCGCCTTCTCCGATCCCGTGCAGCCGTCGCGCGCGATCGTGTTCGCCCCGCGCAGCGAGGGTCCCAACAACGTCTTCAGACAGATCTTTCTCTACACCAGTGGAGGCAGCGGACCGCCCAATCTCGCCGCCGGCACGAGCGATCGTCGCGCGATTCCCGGGCCGGTGGACATTCCGCGGGTGCCGCCCGCGAACACGAAGCTCGCGGCGTGGAACGCGGTCAGCTCGTTCTTCAATTTCGGCTACCGGCCGGTCATCCTGACCGTCCCCGGCGAGAAGCCGATTCCAGACGGCGACACCATCATCGTGCGGTTTACGGCAACCGCCGCGTTCCTCATGCGCACCTGGAAGCTCTCTCAGATCTCGAAGGCTAGCGACTGGGAATCGACCGCGACAGCCGATGGTCCCGGCGTCAAGTCGTTCCAGG
>VBCZ01000366.1:0-1181 GCA_005889025.1 Betaproteobacteria bacterium | reverse complement strand
GAGGGCATGCCCGCGTGGCAGCAGATCGTGCCGCCGCCGCCACCCGTTATCCTTGCCGCGTCGTTCGGACCGCCCGGCGCGGTGCCCGAGGCACCGCAGATCGCGCGCCGGTTCTTCGTCGATCCTTACCGACCCTCGGTGCTGTATGTGCTCTCCGACGCACACGTGTTCCGCTCGGACAACGGCGGCAACAGCTGGGTGATCGATGGCTCGCTCGAAACTCAGCTCACGCAGGGTGGCGCATTCCCGATGAACATCATCTCGGACGAGAACCCCGCCGACGCGCTGCTTCGCGACATGCAGTTCGACCCGCACCGTGCGGGCACGCGCTTCGCCACTGGCCCCTCGGGAGTCTTCGCGACCTTCGACGGCGTGCAGTGGTCCGCACTCATCGTGTCGGAAGCGATGGCGCTGCGTCCGAACAGTCTGACATACGACTATCGATCGTGCCCGCGCGCGCTCTACGTGTCCACGTTCAACAGCGGCCTCTTACGGCTCAGCCCGTTTTCGCCGGACTGGGATTATCCGATGAACAGCCTGCAGGTCGCCATCGGCAATATCACCTTGCTGCGGGTGCACGACCTGGAAACGGGTTTTGGTCCGCCGGACGATGAGCTCGACGCGGAAGCCATTGTCCTGCTCGACACCGAGCCGGAAAAAGCATTCGGCTTCAAGTTACGAACAGGCGCCGATCGCCCGGATGCACACGGCAAGCTGCTCGCGCTGCGCGATGCGTTCGACAACAATCGGCGCGTGCGGCTGGAGTTTCTCCGCACGGGGTGCAGGACGGGACAGATCGTGCGCGTGATTTCACAGCATTGAGCGCAGCACTAGGCTAGTCACCGCAATTAACTAGAAGCAGCACCAGGCCAGACGCAGCACTAAGCTATACGCAACACTAAGCTACATGTAGCACTAAGTTACACGCAGCACCAAGTTACATGCAGCACTAAGCTGGACGCCAGCACTAAGATAGAAGGAGCGACACCATGCCTCTCACACTTAGCGGACAATTAAGCCTCCTGCGCGTGCACGAACGAGGCTCCGGCTTCGGGCCGGCGAGCGATTTCATCGATGTCGAGGTGGTGGTGCAATTCGTCGGGCGCCCCGCGGACGCGTTCGGGTTTCAGCTCCGCAGCGACGCCAACCTCCCGGCGCGCCAGGGCATGCTCGATCTCCTG
>VBCZ01000364.1 GCA_005889025.1 Betaproteobacteria bacterium | reverse complement strand
CGCCGCGTCGAGGCACAGATTCGGGCGCAGGAGCACGCTGACGCGGAAGAAAAAGCGCGCTTGTCGAAGATCGATATGCTCGCACTAGGCGGCGAGGCAGTGAGCGCGATGCTGCAGAAGCTCGGCGGAACGGATCTACGGCTTCGCAATGTAGTGCTGATGAACGAGGAGGTCCATCTTACGTTCAAGGACACGCGCGCGAGCGGAGCGCTCGTAACGTATCGCTATGACCGCCGCAGGGCGCTGGAGCGGCTCGACAGTCGCGAGTCCGAGATTACCCGTTGCGAGCAACCGTATTCGGCGGAAGAGTTCGAGTGGTCGTCGGTGCCGCGGCTGGTGGCGCGGTCGTTCGACACCCTCAACATCGAGCGCGACGCCGCGGTGCGCGTCGATGTCGAGCGCGCCGATCGCTGCGGGCCGCTGAGGGCGCAGGTGTCTTTGTCGAAGAACGGATTGGTCTTGAGCGCTTTCTTCGATCAATCCGGCCGTCTTTACCATGTCGAGTGACGTGCGATCCACTTTCCAGGCGGAGGAGCATTCATGAACGATCTGCAGCGCTACCTTGCGGAAGAATTCGCGGACGACTATAGCCAAGGCCGCCTCAGCCGTAGACAAGCCCTGAAGGCGATCGCCGGGCTGGCCGGCGCCGCGGCCGCGGCGCAAATGCTCGATGCGCGAGCGCAAGGTACGCCAGCGCCCAAGACGTCATCGGCGCCATCGGGCAATGCGCCGGTATATCAGGTCGCGCCGGACGATCCCGCGATCATTGCATCCGGCATGCGCTTCGATGGCGGCGACGCGGAGCTTCGCGGCTATCTCGTGCGGCCTGCGGAGGGAGGCCCGTCTCCGATCGTGCTTGTCTGCCACGAAAACCGCGGCCTGACCCGGCACGTCGAAGACGTTACGCGCCGCGCCGCGAAGGCGGGCTATGTCGCTCTCGCGGTCGATCTTCTGTCTCGGGAAGGTGGTACGGGAGCAAACGACTTCGCTGCGATACGTCAAGGACTTCCAGGCGGGGCTCGCCGCAACCAAGGCGCTGCCTTTTGCTCGTGCCGAGCGCGTCGGGATGACGGGATTCTGCTTTGGCGGCGGCGTAACGTGGCGGGTGGCGGCCGGCGTTCCGGAGCTTCGCGCCGTGGTCCCGTTTTACGGCTTGCCGGTGGCGGCGACCGAGGTGCCGAAGATCCATGCCGCGGTGCTCGCGATCTACGCCGGCCGCGACGAGCGCATCAATGCCAACATCCCGGCGATCGAGGCGGCGATGAAGCAGAACGGGAAGACATTCAACAAGATCGTCTATCCCGATGTCGATCATGCGTTTCACAACGATACCGGTGATCGCTTCAACGCCGCCGCGGCGAAGTCTGCCTGGCAGGAAACCTTGTTGTGGTTCGACCGCTATCTTAAAACCGGCTGATCGACTCCGATTTGTACGCTGCGCGGCCGGCGACGCAGCTCACCGCCAGCTTGTTGCCGGACAACGCCTCGCCGGCGTTTTCTCACGCAGCAGGCCTACCAAGGCACGCTAGTCTTCCGGCATTCGTCCGCGCGTCGCCTTCAAACGGCCGCGCAGAACCTTGGCGTCGACGCGTTTTCTACGGGCAGCGTGCGACGGCTTGGTCGGCAGCCGTGGAGCACGCGTTGCGGCGGCGGCTTCGACAAGGGCTCCGAGCCGTTGCAGCGCATCCTCGCGATTGCGCTCGAGGCTGCGGTATCGTTGCGCCTTGATGACCACGATGCCGTTTGAGTTGATGCGTTGATCGCGCCATAGCAGTAGCCGCTGCTTGACCAGTGGCGAAAGCGACGACGCGCCGATGTCAAAGCGGAGCTGGACGGCATTCGACACCTTGTTGACGTTCTGCCCGCCGGCGCCCTGAGCGCGGATCGCCGTGAATTCGACGTCGGCAGGATCGATGCGGATCACGGCGTCGCATTCTTCGATGCGGTGGTCGCCAGCTTGCGCCAGACGGTCGCGAGCCAAGGCTGCTGCTCGCGAGGCAGGCCGTCGGGGCGGTAGTAGTGGTCAAGCTCCGCGAAGCCCGCAGCAACGACGAGACGCCTCCAGGTTTCCAGCCGGTGGTAGGCGCCGAAACGGCCACGTGACCAGCCCTCCTCGTCGTTGCCGTGAGGATTGGAGCTGAACAGCACGCCGTCCGGTTTTAGTGTCGCGTGGAGCTCCCGCAGCACCCGGGGCAGCTCTCGGCTAGGCACGTGGAAAAGCGCGGCGTTGGCGAAAACTCCATCGAAATACTCGTCGGGAAGCTGCAGGGCGAGGAAATCCTGTTGCCATACCTCGCAGCCACTGAATTTGCGCGCCATCGCAGCGAACCGCGCCGAGCCTTCGAGGCCTATCGCAATGTGGCCGAGGCTGCGAAAAGTCTTCAGATCGCGGCCGGGGCCGCAACCGAAATCGAGCAAGGTGAACGGCGCTTCGCCCTGAATCGCGTCGAGAAGCGCAGCGACGTTCTGGCTGACGTCGTGGTCACGGGTTCCTGCCCAGAACGCATCGGCGCGCGCGTCGTAATATTCCAGAGTTCGTGCGCTGGTCGCACGAAGCTCGACAGGCGGGGTTTTCATCGATGGGAGATCAAGGGTGGGTCGATGCGCTCTCGCATGTTCTTACTAATGTAGCACCGGTGGCATGGGTGTTGCTCCCCGAGTGGATAGCGAAAGCAGGCTTTTATCGAAGCAGAAAAATCCAGGCTTTGCGCGCTGAACATTCCGAGAGGTCGGCAAAAATTGCCGGAGTCCGGGTAAGTTTTTCACTGAGGCTGCGCGGCAGGCGCCTGCTCCACAAACAAGCTCCAAGACGATGCGATGAAAGATTCCAAACCGCAAATGCAGTCTGAAATCTCTCCACCCTTTCCCAAGCAGCATCAGGAATCGCCGGGACTGGAATCCAAGCTGCGACCGCGTCCGCGCTTTCTCGCCGAGAACTATAAGGCCGCGGGCAAGCTGGAAGGCAAGGTCGCGTTGATCACGGGCGGCGACTCCGGCATCGGCCGCGCAGTCGCGGTCATCTATGCCCGAGAAGGCGCGGACGTTGCGATCGTGTACCTGCCGCAGGAGCAGTCGGATGCCGAAACGACCCGCGACGTGGTGCAAGGCCAGGGCCAGCGATGTTTGCTGATTCCGGGCGACCTTACCGACCCCGGTTTTTGCAAGCAGGCGGTCGAGCGCACGGCCGAGGAGCTTGGCGGCCTCGACATCCTCGTTTCCAACGCCGCGCATCAAAGCCGGAAGGAAAATCTCGGCGAGGTCAGCGACGAGGAGTTCGATCGCACGTTCAAGACCAACGTCTACGCCTATTTCTGGCTGGCTCGCGCGGCGCTTCCGCACTTGAAGCCCGGGTCGGCAATCATCGGGACCAGTTCGGTGACGGGGCTTCGCGGCGAGGAAAAACTGCCCGACTACTCGGCAACCAAAGGCGCCATCAACGCGTTCACCAAGAGTCTGGCCATGCGCGTCCAGGACAAGGGGATCCGCGTCAATGCGGTCGCGCCCGGACCTGTCTGGACGCCGCTCAATCCATCCGACCCGGGCCTCAAGCCCGAGGAAGTCGCCAAGTTCGGCGAGCACAATCCCATGGGGCGTCCGGCGCAACCGGAAGAGCTTGCTCCAGCGTACGTGTTCCTGGCGTCCGATGCGGACTCTTCCTTCATTACGGGCACGGTCCTGCAGGTGATGGGCGGCGAGACGACGGGAGGTTAGTCTGGCCTTCAACCGGGAAATGGCAAATGGCGAGATGCGAGCACTGCGGCAACGACTACGACAAGGCGTTTAGCGTGACACTCGGCGGCAAGTCGCACATTTTCGATAGCTTCGAATGTGCGATTCACGTTCTCGCGCCGCGATGCGCGCATTGTCGTTGCGCCATCATCGGCCACGGCCTCGAGGACGGCGGCAAATTTTTCTGCTGCGCGCACTGCGCGGAGGAAGCGGGCGTGGCGGGTCTGCGCGATCGAGGTGCCTGATGATCAGGAATGCAGGGCCGGTCCCGAATAAACCGGTGCAGGTTGCGTGAAGAACGCGTGAAGAATCTGGTAGACCATCAGGTAATTTTTTTGCTGAAAGCTCGCATGAGAGATCCCGGCCATCACCGAGAACTGCTTGTCCGGATTCGGCAGGCACTTGAAGAACTCAAGCAGGTCGTCGAGCGCTGCAATGCCGTCATACTGGCCGCGCAGGATGAGCGTCGGAACATCGATTTTCCCGGGGTCGACGACCGGCAGCTTGGAGCACATGTCGATGTAAGTTCCGTTGGGCATCGAATCATCGAGCGCCAGGATGGCATCGGCAAACGCATCGACAACGCGCTTTTCCGCGGTGTCGGGATGGTCGCGCTCGAAGATCGAGTAGACAAAGCCGCGGTCGATGGGACGACGCTTTCGGGCGAGGAACTCCGGCAGCTTTTTGCGCCGTTGCTCGAGCGTCGGCGCGCCTTTGCCGGTCCACACAAAGGCATCGAGGGCAAGCCGGCTGACCCGTCGCGGATGACGCTGCGCGAAAAGCGCCGCGCGCAACGCGCCGGAAGAAATCCCGTAGGTGAGGAAGCTCGCGACACCTCGCGTGCTGGTGATGTAGTCGGTGGCCGCCGTCAGGTCCTCGGCGCCGTTGGCGATGTCGCAATAAATGTCGCGCCACTTGTCCGAGCGCCCATACCCTTCCATGTCGACACACCAGCAGACGAAGCCGCGTCGCGCGAACCAGTCCATCACCGACGAGTCGGCCCGGCCGGGAACCGACAGATC
>VBCZ01000362.1 GCA_005889025.1 Betaproteobacteria bacterium | reverse complement strand
GTCGTGCTTCTTGGCCTCGATGGCCTGCCCGAGCTCTCCCTCCAGCGAGGCATTCAGATGCGGTCCGCCGAATGCGAGATCGGTGTCGACGTCGGCCCCGCAAGCGTCACCCGCGCCCGCGATTCCGGCTGTTTCCAGACGCAATGCGTCATGGATCTCGGGCATTGCACCAGACATCTTCATCTGCGAGTTCCTTTCGGTCGCCCTGTTTCCTGCTGGCTACGCGCCACGACACACGCTGTGAAACATTCCGAGTTTGTCGATTCGTAACGTACAGCGTGTTTGCGGCGCGGTTTCAGTAAATGTTGCAACTCCCGTGCCTGACCGATAGCCGGTCTGCAGTTGTTATTTCAGTTGATACGAGAGCACATGTCCGTCGCGCGTCGTGGAGCGCAAGCCGATCCATTCGCCCGCCGGTGAATACCAGACCTCGATGCGACTTCTCTCGGTATCGAGTCGAAAATGGCTGGCCTCGACTGAGCTTCCGCGCAGCGTGTAAGGCTCCTTGCCCAAGTCCTGCACTTTGACCGGCGTCCACGCGCCGGTCTGCACATTGACGAGATGCGTCTGCTTCAACACGCGCAGATTCCAGTACGCAAAGCTCATCACGCACGCCGGCAGCTTCTCTTGTCCACGGGGGCCGTCGATCACGAAGGCGCCCGCCTCCAGGCGTCCGGCGACGGTAGTCACGTTGCCCTTTTCCTCGGTCCGCGATTCGAGACGCGCAAGACAATTTCCCTGCCAGGTCTCTTCTTCGTGCTGCTGGTACGCATTCATCCCGAGCATGCCGAAGCGCATGTCGCTTTTTACCGATCTCGCGTCTCCGTTCTCATTGAGTACGAGATCGTGCGAGCCAATGGGCAGGCGGTCGACGCTCACATCGAAATGCCACTCGCGCGCCAGCGCCTGAGTGCCGGAGAGCAATCCCAACGAGATCACTGCGGCGAGCATTGCTGCCCGGCCAGGACCCGTGTATCGATCAGGAAAGCGCACACGCCTTCGGGCAAGGCCGGATGGCGGGTGCTTGGCATAGTGACGTTCCGGACTTGAATTGCGGCACATGTCCGTTGGAGCGGAAAACTCAGCCGGGAGTTTCGCATTGGAGACCATCGCGCTGGGTCCTGCATCGCGCCCCTGGCAGGTCATGCATTGCTACTTGTCGGTGCCGCCATCCACGGACTGCACGTGGGACACGCGCCTACACGCGGGCTTGGCCTGGCCGGGATGCGTGCTCAATCGGCACCGGAAGGCACACGTGCGCTCGCCACCGGAACCATCCATACCGCGTACTGGTACGGGTCGCGAACGCTGGCGATCATCTGATCGAAATACGCCAGCGCCGACTGGCGCGTAATCGGCGTCAGCTCACCGATCGGCTCGACATATCCGTCGCGCCAGGCTTCGAGGATCGCCGCAAATGTCTCTCGCGGTACGCGCAGCGTGTCGACGACGACATAGTCCACTCTGATCTGCTCGAGCTTCATCGCTGCAAGAATTCCGAAAATGTTGCGACCGATGAACAGATCCGTTCCGGTTGCGGCGCCGAAGCTCGCCGGAGCCAAGTGCCAGAAATCCCGGGGGTCGAGTGCACCGCGCTGGAAATGCAGCATGCCGTAGTCTTCCGCAATGATATGAAGGTAGCCTCCGCTCCGAGTCACGCGCACCAGCTCGGCGACCACCCGGTCCGGGTATGGGATGGAATGAATGACGTGGCGGCACACGGTGAGGTCGTAGCTCAGGTCGGCTGCGGCAAGCGCGTACACGCTCCGGTGATCGAAGGTGAGCCGCGACGCCAGACTCGCGTAGCGCGATCGCGCCAGCTCCAGATGCTCGTCGATGATGTCGACTCCGAGCACGCGCGCTTGCGGGAAAAGCACGGCGAGGCGCGAGGCTCCTTCACCGGTGCCGCAGCCGGCATCGAGTATCCGTGGCTCCGCAGGCAGTGCATAGCGACGGATGAGCGGCGCTTCCTGCGGCCAGATAGCGCGCGCCTGCGCGGCGAGATTACGCACCATCGACTCATCGGCCATCTGTTTGGCCTGCGGGTTGAGATCGGTCATGACGTCGTCTGAAACTAGTCTGGCCAATTTGCACCGGCATTATCGCAGCAACCAAGGTCGCGCTCGCTTGGGGTCCGAATAGTCCCCGGCTGGAAGAGCGCGGGGAGGATAGGTTACGATGATGCTGGTCCGTTTGTTCCACGCGACGTGATGCGCGACCGCGGCAAAAGCAATATAACAAGGGAGGAGATCATGAAAGCTTTCGCAACGTTGACCGGCGGCGTATCGTGGCAGCGATGGCGACGCTTGTCGGCAGTGCGCCGGCGCTGGCGGCAACATTTGTCTATGTCTCGAACGCCGAGGATGGCGACATCGGCGTATATCGGATGCAGGACTCGGGCGAATTACAGCCGGGCGCGCGCGCCAAGGCCGCGAGCGTGGTCATGCCGATGGTGTTAAGCCCCGATCGCCGCTTTCTGTACGCGGCATCGCGATCCAAGCCGTATTCCGTGCATGTGTATTCCATCGACAAGGGCACCGGTGCATTGACGCTGCTGGCGACGTCGCCGTTGGCGGAGAGCTTCCCCTATATCTCGCTCGACAAGACCGGGCGCTACCTGCTGGGCGCGTCCTACGGCGGGCATGTCATCAGCGTCAACGCGGTCGGCAGCGATGGGCGCGTCGCCGCCGAGCCGCTGCAGGTAATTCCCGTCGGCCGCAACGCGCACTCGATCCGCGTCGACGAAAGCAACAAGTTCGTCTACGTCCCGACGCTAGGGAGCGATGCGATCTTCCAGTTCACCTTCGATGCGAATTCCGGCAAGCTCAGCTCGAACACGCCCCCTGTCTACCTGATGAAGGCGATGACGGGCCCGCGGCATTTCATCACATCCAGCGACAACAAGTTCCTGTATGCGCTGAGCGAACTGCAGGGAACGGTCACGACCTTTTCAATAGACGGCAAGACAGGGCTGCTGACCGAAGTGAGCTCGGCTTCCGGCCTGCCGCCCGATAGCAAGCTCGGACCCGGCGCGCCGCGCGGCGCCGTCGGCGCGCCCGGCGGACCGCCGCCGCGCAACACCGACAACGACATCTGGGCCGCGGACATCCACATGACGCCGAACGGCAAGTTCGTCTACATCTCAGAGCGCACCAG
>VBCZ01000363.1 GCA_005889025.1 Betaproteobacteria bacterium | reverse complement strand
GACGGCATGGGCGCTGGTGACGACCGGCGTCGAGCGATCGGTCGACCGAGTGCAATATTCGCCGATTATTTTCAAGCCGCTGCATGAGGTCGCAGGAGACGCTCCGGGGCCTTCGCGCACCACGGCCGCGGCGTTTCTCGACGAGAGGTTTCTGAACAGCACCGAAACGTTCTCGGCAATCGCGCTGGTGCTGCTGCCGCTGATCGTCTACCTCGTTCTCATGATGTTGCCGAGCGTTCTGGCCGAACTGAAAATCACGGAACAGTTCAATCGACTGGGCCGGTGGCTGACCAGCGGGTATCGGTGACTCGATGCCTGCGCCGCCGCAATCGTGGGAGCGGGGGTCGTCCTTGCGTTGGTCACGGGCGTCACGCTGGTGTTGTTCCGGCTGGGGGTGGAGTCGAATATTCCGGGTTTCAACCCACTGCTTAAGTTTTTTGCCGATGCATCCGGCGACTGGCTCAAGCTCTTCGTCATCAGCGCCGGCACCGCGACAGTCGCATTGAGCGCCGCCGGCGGGCTTTTGTCGCGCTACGTGCCCTGGCTTCGCGCTCCGCTGGATGCCGCGCTGGACGTCGACAACCATTTCCGGGAATTCCCGCGGAGGGCGATCCCGCGTGCGCGCATCTTTTCGCGTTTTGTCGCGGTGCTGAACTGCATCGCCGCACAGAGTTACGACCATATCATCATCGTGGCGCACAGTCAGGGCACCGTCATCTCCACCGAGCTGCTCCGGTACATGAAGGAAAGGACGACACATGGCCAGGCTGAGCAGGCGATGGATCCCGTCGCGTCGCTATGGGAGCGATTGGGCGGACGCATCGCGCTCGTTACCGCGGGGTGTCCATTACGGCAGCTCTACGCAGCAAGATTTCCGGTCTTGTACGAGTGGGTGCTCGGGCAACACGGCCCGAACCTCGGCCCCGTAGCCGATGACGTCGGCGTCCTGCGCTGGGTCAACCTGTATGCGACCGGCGACTACGTGGGACGCTGGCTTTGGTCGCGCGCCCCTCACGGCGAATATCCGGTGACCCAGATCGATCAAGCCGGCGCGCACGGCGATACGTACACGCCGCATCGCGTCGATACGACGCACTGGAAGACCTTGATGGGAGCGAACACCGAAAAAGACATCAGCATCGGCGCCGGAGCGCATACGCATTACTTCAGCATCGATCAGAAAACGATGGCCGGCGTTATCGATGCCTTGCTGGCATCCTGAGCGCGGAGGAGGTCGACAACGAGCGCCGTCCGCGTGCCGACATAGCGGGCAGGCCGCGAATTTACATCCGCGAAGTGACGCGCCCAGTTCGGGCCGCGTTGGAAGGACCGCCCAAACGGGACGAACGTTTCACTCAATAAATCAATAAGCTGCACGTCGTAGATCTCTGTTGGTAGGCCTTTGGTACGGTCTTTGCGTCAGGGTCTCATCAACAATGGGCATGAACCCGAGGTCGTAAAGCCGGGTTGCCGCAACGGGGATCGATCGTGCAAAAGCAACTTATTGCGAATCAAGCGCTTAGTCCCAGCGGCTTCGTGTCGGAAGCACAGGAATTTCAATCGGTGATGCGCAATAGGTCGATCGACGCAAAGGAAAGAAAACGCGCCTTGTGTTTGCTGGTGAACCACGCCGGAATGCTCAAGCCCGGTGAGACCGGATTCGAGGGTGCCGGCGTTGCGCTGAAAGATGCGCTTTGCGCGTGGCTCCTGCCTGAATAGAACGATAGCTCGCGGCGCGTTTACCCCTTGCGCCAGGCACGCACGCGCGGGTGATGCAGGACTTCCCGATTAACGACGAACTCCGGAACCCGGCCCTCCATCGCGTCGACAATGCTTTTCAGCCCCGTCGCGGCCATGTTGTGAAAGCACTCGTCAGTCCAGCATAACGCGTGCGGCGTCACGATGACGTTGTCCATCCCAAGCAGCGGATTGTCCGGAGCGACAGGTTCGCGCTCGAATACATCGAGCGCGGCGCCGGCAATTCTGCGCTCCCGCAATGCCTCGATCAGTGCTTGCTCGTCGACGATGGGACCGCGCGCGACATTGATGAAGTACGCGGTGGATCGCATCGACGCGAATTCCGTGGCGCCGATCAGGCGCCGCGTGCTTTCATTGAGCAGACAGCACACGACCACGAAGTCGGCTTCGCGCATGAGCGTATCGAGCGCGACCTTGCGCGCCCCGATATAGCCAAGCTCGACGTCGTTGGCATACGGGTCGGATGCGAGGAGCTTCAAATCGAAGGAGCGCGCCATGCGCAGGATCTCCTTGCCGATGCCACCGGCGCCGATGACGCCGAGCGTGCGGCCGGTCAATCCCATGCCCATGTTGTCCATCCGTTCGTGCCAGCGGCCGCTGCGAACGAGCGTGTCCTTGAGGAAGAGCTTGCCCGCGAGTGCGAGGACGAAGGTGATTGCGGTTGTCGCGACCGGGCGGGGCATCGCGCTAGGCGTATTGGTGACCACCACGCCCGCGCGCGTCATCGCTGCGATGTCGACCGCATCATAGCCGACGCCATGACGAGCAACGACGCGAAGCCGGCAATCGGAGCGACCGACTGCGGCCGCGGGTACGCGAGCGATGTTTACGTAGATCGCGTCGTATTTCGCCGCGTGATCGGCATCGATCTCGGGAACCACCGCCGGGAGATATTCCCAGTCGATATTGCCGGCTCGATCGAGTATTTCCAGCGCCGCGCGTCCGAACGCGGGCTCGCCTCGGGAGTCGAGGATGTCGCGAGTAAGACCGACATGAAATTTCTCCATCGATGCCTGCATGCGAGCTCCGGTGCTTCTGAGCGATAAGTTTTGTTGGAGGATAGCGCACCGCGGGACGCGCCAACAAGCGCATATCCATGGACGGCGATCGGCAAAGGCCCTCGTTGAGCGCGAGGCATTGACGCAGACCGTAGATTAGGCGGACAGTAGCTTGCCCGACAAAGGGTCGCCAGGAGACGGCATGGACGAAGAGACTTTGAACTTGAGTATCCGAAAGTTCCTTAAGATGGTCGGGATCAACTCGCAGCGGGAAATCGAGCACGCGGTCGCCAAAGCGACCGCTGACGGTACGATCTCCGGCAGCGAAGCGTTTCCCGCGCACGTGACTCTTACCGTCAAGGGACTCAATATCGACGTCAAGTTCGACGGAGAGATTCGACTCCAATAGAAAGGCGAAGAGGTGGCCCCGTTGCGTCGGCAGCGTCCGTAGTAACGAACTCGAGAAGCTACCCTGGAGCTAGCAGATTATCTCGGTCGCCGCGACAGCGGTGGCTGATCGCCTTACGCCGCGACGGCGAAAGGATCCGCTGGATACCGCTCAAGAGCCTGGATATTGAGAAAGGTCTAAACCAATCGACGGTAGTTGACCTTGGCCAGCGCGAGCATCGCGCGTGGCGAATACCACTGCAACGATCAAAAGTATGGCAATCAGAATCCGTTCGCTCGCTTTGGACACGGCAATTCCCTTGATGATCTGCGCGGTACGTCCTGTAAATATGGCGAAGCCCATTGTGCGGCATGCAAGGTTTACGCCAGTGAGGCGTCTGTGCTAATCAACGGGCTGCAAATGCTGAGCCAGACGAAAGCGCTGACCGCTAGCGTCAATCTCTGACGTGGATTGTCACAGATCGGAGTTCAGCAACAAAATAGCACGGGGGATGATGTCTCCGGAAACATCGCGCCAGCTTCGGTGGGATGTAATCACGACTACTGATGGTTTATTGCCCGCCAGATTTTTTCGCTGGTCAGCGGCATGTCGAGATGTGTGATTCCATGGGGCTTGAGCGCGTCGATGACGGCATTGACGACGGCGGGAATCGCGCCGTGCGTGCCCGATTCGCCAACGCCTTTTGCGCCGAGCATGTTGAACGCGGTCGGCAGCGATTCATCGAATTGCGTCGAAAGCGACGGAATATGACTGGCCCTCGGCATCGCGTAGTCAAGAAACGATCCGGTCAGCAGCTGGCCCGTTTCGCGGTCGTATACGACGTTCTCGAGCAACGCCTGGCCTATCCCCTGAACCATGCCGCCGTGTATTTGCCCGTGCGCAATCATCGGATTGATGACGGTGCCAATGTCGTCGACGGCGACCATTCGAACAAGGTGCGCGGCGCCGGTGTCGAGATCGATTTCGATTTCCGCGGCCTGGCAGCCATTCGGCCACGTCTGGCCGGATGCGGTTGCCGCTGCCGACAGCTTGATCTCGCGCTGCGGCTCATCTGCGGCAAGCGCAAACAGAGATACGCTGCGATCGGTGCCGGCGATGCGGTAGACACCCGCGGCATACTCGATATCCCCGGCAGCTGCTTCGAGCTTCCGCGCCGCGAGCTCCTTGCCACGCTGGATGACCGCTATCGCGCCCGCGAGCACGGCATTGCCGCCCACCTGCAGCGAGCGCGAACCGCCGCTGCCGCCGCCGGAGCGCACAATCGCAGTGTCGCCTTCGAATATCGTCACGCGTGATGGATCGATCTCCAGTTTTTCCGCCGCGACTTGTGCAAACGACGTCCACAATCCCTGGCCCATCGATTGCGTGCCGCAGACGATGCGCACGCGACCATCGGCGCGCACGGCAAAATCGACTTCCTCAGTCAGCAACCCGCTTCCGGTAGCTTCGATATAGTTGGCGATGCCGCGACCGCGCAGTCTGCCGCGACTCGCCGATTCCTCTCTACGTGTTTCGAAACCGGACCAGTCGATCGCGGTCATTGCTTTTTGCAGCAATGCATCGAAGTCGCCGGACTCGTAGAGCGAGCCCACCGGATTCCGGTAGGGCATTTGTTCCGGACGGACGAAATTGCGCCGCTTGAGCTCCGCCGGATCGATGCCCAGCTCGAGCGCGGTCTTGTGCACCAGACGCTCGACGAGGTAGCCCACCTCGGGCCTGCCGGCTCCGCGGTACGCGTCCACGGGCGCAGTGTGAGTGAACAGCATGCGCACTTCGTGGATGACCAAAGGGATGTCGTAGCAGCCGTTGATCGCGCGCGCACCGGACATCGCCGGCACCGAGGCACCGTAGAACGAAAGGTAGGCGCCGACATTGGCGAGCGCGTGCACGCGCATGGCGATGAAGCGATGCGTCGCGTCGAGAGCCAGCTCCGCGTCCCACAATTGATCGCGCCCGTGCACGTCGCACAGGAAAAGCTCGGCGCGGTCGGCAAGCCATTTGACCGGGCGTCCGACGCGCTTGGCCGCCCATGCCACGGCGGCATTTTCCGGGAAGCCATACGCGCGCGAGCCAAACCCGCCACCCAGGTCCTCGACGATCATGCGGACGGTATTCTCGGGAACGCCGAGCGCGGCCGCAGCGTCTGCGCGCGCGCGATGCACTCCCTGCACCGGCGCGTGTATCGTGAAGTTTTTACTCGCAGCGTCGTATTCACCGATCGCGCCGCGAACCTCCAGCGGATGCGCGATGACGCGGTTGTTGACCACGCGGATCCGCGTGACATGTGCGGCCTTGCCGAATGCTTCGTCGACCGCGGCAGCATCGCCCATGCGATAGTAGGCGGCGATGTTGCCCTGCTCGGTGGTAAACGCGGGCGTCCAAACCCGGGGCGCGTCGCTGCGCCCGGCGTCTTCCAGGTCGACAACGGCGGGCAGGGGTTCGTAGTCGACGTCGACCAGTTCGGCGGCATCCTTGGCGGCATTTCTCGATTCCGCGATCACCATCGCGACTGCATCGCCGACGAAGCGGGCGACATCGCAGGTCAAGGGCATCCGTGGAGCGGCGACGATAGGCGATCCATCGGGTCTCTTGTGCAGGTGCATGAAAGGCATCGGTTGCAGCCCGTCGTCGCGCGCGTCGGCTCCGGTGAGAACGGCAAGCACACCCGGCATCGCGCGAGCCGCATCGCAGGAGATCGCGCGAATGCGTGCGTGGGGATGCGGCGAGCGCACGAACAAGGCGTGTGTCTGGTTCGCTATTGAAACGTCATCCGTGAATCGTGCTTCCCCGCGAAGCAAACGGTCGTCTTCCAGGCGGCGCAGCGGCTTCCCGATCCATCGATTGCTGCCCAACTGCGGCGGCGCGGTATTCATCGTTTCGGGTGTTCTCTCAGAGTCGTCAAGCATAACCCGGCCGGCGGGAGGATCTTTCACAGGCTCTTCCAGTCGACCTGGCTTTTTCCACATAATGCAGCCATCCCTCGCGAACCGAACCCAACCCCCGCCAGAGCGGACCTTTTTGGAGAGCCAAATGATAAGGTGGCTTGCCCTTTGCACATTGAGCGCTTTTTGGGCGACGTCTGCGATTGCGCAAGACTCTCGTCTGGATGCGGTCATCAAAAGCGGCGTGCTGCGGGTGTGCACGCCAGGCGACTACAAGCCCTT
>VBCZ01000056.1:8047-10034 GCA_005889025.1 Betaproteobacteria bacterium | reverse complement strand
GCTCAGCAGTCAGACCCACTCCCACGGGGCAGAGCACCACTCGTGCAGCCAGCCGGTGCTCGAGGTCTTCACCGATGCCGATCAGCGATGCGCCCGAACCATCGTCGTCAAGGACCACGAAGGGCTCCCCTTGGTGGTAGCGACGCAGCCAGGATTCGATTTCTTCGATTCGGTCGATCGTCCGCAGTCTGCTCGGCGTTTCCCACCTCTTGTGGAGGCCGACAGCAACGAAGCCGACGTCGGCGCCCCTGAAGACGCGCTCGATTTGCTCACGGGAGAACGCCTCTCGCCAGGTTGAGCTGATGACATAGCGCAGCCGGCCACCCATCTGCGAGTGCATGCTCTCGAGCACCCGCCTCGGCTCCGCGCCGAAGATCTCGCGCAACACCATCTTTGGGTCCGCGTGCCTGCCTCTGACGGCTTCCAGGGCATCAAAGCCGCCGTAGGGACTGTTCAGGCACAATACGTCGTCAATGTCCAGGAAGACGATGGGAAGACCCTCGTCTTCGGCGCTAGCCTTCCTCATTGTCACAGCCGATACCATCGCTGACTAGACTACACCCTGTGCGCTCGACGGACGAGCGCGCCGGTGAGATTGGAAAACAAGAAAGGGCGCATCGCTGCGGCGTTTTGGTGTTGGTTGCAGGGGCTACGTAAGAAGCGCGCCGGAATTCCATAGCTGACGCGTTGCAGGTATCGAACCCCCAAATGATGTCAGCTTGCGCAGCGCGTATGCACACCCTGGGGCGCCGCGATCGAGCTATCTTGCTGCCGTGCGCCAGGCGGAAGGCCAGTCGCAGTAGGGGGACACACGGCCATTGGAATCGATTCGGTCGAGCATTGCCTGGACCGGGACGCGGAGGCGCTCGCCGAAGCTCGCGTAGGCACTCAGCGCGCTCTGGCAGGTTCGATCGAGATTGCTCGTGAGCGCAACCTCGACGAAGAACGCGTGTGTGGCTTCGATGTCGCGTCCCGCCAGGGCGCTGGCGATCGCCAGCGTGCCCCAGTCGCCGGATCGTACAGACCGTCGTGACCCACTGACGAAGATTGTGTACAGCGCGAGCTGGCGCGCCGTTTCCGGTTGCACCGGATGCATCCTGATATGGAGGAAGGCGAGATAGGAGGCGATGTCCGGATCGCGTGGATTCGCGGCGAACGCCCTTGACTCGATGTCGACGGCGTCGGTCATGCGGCCGGACGCGAACGCCTGTCGTGCATCGTCGTGGAGTCGGCGCGCGCGGATTGGGTCAATGTCCGTTGCAGGAGTCCACGCCGTCTCGGCGGACCACCTGGCGCGCGCGGCATCGACGACTGCCTGCTGTTGCGACTGGTGATTGGCGGTAGCGGCCAGCCCGAGGACCCGAGAGACATCGGGCTGCGCCCGTGCCGCTATGCTTGGAACGGTGTCGGCGACCATTCGCCTCGCCTGCGCCACGAGCACGTCCTGGGATCGATCCCTGGAACTCGCGACTGACTCCCCCATCGGCGGCGAAGACGGTACAGGAGGCGCGGAAATCCCCGAAGTTGTTACTTGCGTTCGTGCGTCAGCGACAAGCGTCGAAGGAGTTGCAAGAGGCGCAGGAGTCGCAAATGGACTCGCCTCCGCCCGCAACCGTTCGCTCGGGGCAGGCGCCGACGAGGCGCGCGGGGTCGACGCCGGCAATCGCGGCGCGGCCTGCGGAGCAGGTGCCGCAATGCTGCGCTCCTCGACGGACGCTGGAGGCCCGTCGCGGCCTCGCAGCACCGTTCCGAGATTTGCTAACAGCGTCCGCCAGTCGCTGAATGTCTGCTGATTCTGTGGGTTCCGCTGGCGCTGGCTCGTCGCAGTCGATGAGGCGATGGTTCCCGCTGTCGGCTTGTGGCGATCTTCCGTGACTGTGCCGGTCGGCTCTGCCGGGGCCTGATTCGCGGCCGCGCTCGGCTGCGAACTGCGCTGCTGGGCTGCCAAGTTGCTCGGCGCAGTCGATGGCGGGTCCGTGGCGGATGA
>VBCZ01000056.1:1495-7980 GCA_005889025.1 Betaproteobacteria bacterium | reverse complement strand
GCGGTAGCTTCGGAATCGCAGTCGACGCCCAACGGGAAAGCGGATGCGCTGGCCGCGCGATCCCACTTGCAGACTGTGACGAATTGAGCACTGACTGCGTCCGAGTTGGCGGCGCGCCCGGCTTAGCGCGTGCTTGGGCAACCGGGGACGACACCTTCGGCTCGTCAATTGGAGAAGACGGTTTCGCAACAGGGTCCTCGCCCGCAACCTTCGGCGCTACCGGTGCGACGGCGTCGGGCGCTTCCGCGCCCGCAGGCATCCGATCCACAGGGGGCGATTGCGCAAAAACACTTTGCAGGGGCGGTGGCGCTGCCGGTACGCTTGATTCCGCGACGACTCGTTCGGTTGGGGCAGCTTCAAACATCGAACGCATCGTGTCGAGAGCTCCACGCGCTCGGTCAGCCAGGGTGTGCTCCGGGTCACCGATGAACGGAGGCGCCGCGAGCGCAACGAGTGCCCCGATGACCGGGGCGAGCACGGTCGCTCTCCACAGGCTGCGCCGCGGTGGCGGCGCGCGGCCGGCGACGCGCACTGGCGTGATGGCGGTCGGGACGACGATTTGCGTGGCGATGCGGATCGGCTCCGCGGCCCGGATCGACGGCACGATCCGCGTCATCGGTGTGATCGGAGACGCGGAGGCACGGGTAGCTACATCGCGAGCAAGCTCCCAACCGTAGTTGAGCGAGGCGGCGAGATCGTTTTGACCTGTTCGCGCGCCCGTGAAATCCATCAATTGTTGATGCGGGCGCCAATGCGGCAGATCTCGATCGTGACACTCCCGAAGCCGGAAGACAAAAGCCCTCGCGTCGTCGTAGCGCTGCGGCGTCCAGCCCGTTTCTTCCCCCGGAGCCTCGCCCGGCAGGTAGCGCTTGAGCATCGCCGCGAGACTGTACAAATCGCAGCGCCAGTCGAGCTCTTTCGTCGGCTGCAGATCGCCGTTATGGCCGGCATCGAGCGCTTTGAGTAGTCGGGGGGACTGGTAGTCGTAATCTTTCTGCCAGCCGATCGGCAGCGGTGTCGAAAGGTTCTCGCGAGACACCAGCGAGAACGCGAAGTCGATCAATGCGAGCCTGCCGAAAATCGGATAAAGGCGGTCGGACGAATCCGGGTCGAAGTTCGCCGGCCCGTAGGGAATACAGATGTTGTCGCCCTTGATGTCGAGATGTACGAGCTGCAACGAGTGAATTTCGTCGAGAGCGGCAACGCAGTAGTGGGCAAGAGCCCACCAGTGCGCGCAATCCTCGAAGACGTGACGGCGTACGGCGCCGTCACGGTAAACAGGCAACAGCGTCGCCCATTGATCGACGGTGACACCGGCATCGTAGGTCTGGACGAGCCGTATTCCGCCCATCGCCCCACCGTCGAACTGCACGACGTCGGGCACGCAGCGAATCCCGTGTCCGATCAACCGCGCAAGGATGCGCCACTCGCGCTCGGTCCACTGACCGAAGTCGGCGTCGCTCGTGGCGAGGAAGCGCTTGGTATAACGGCGGCGTTCGCCTGGCGCGACCGCTTCGCGAAACACCTCGACGTGCTCGCCGGTCGCCATCTTCAGCCGTCCGAGGCCGAAAACGCGTTCGATCTGCGCCGGGGTCATGGTTGCACCTTCGCGTTCGCCGTCGCCGGCAGCCGCTGCGCAGTCACCCAGTCGCCGGCGAGCAAAAGGAGCGCGGTTGCGACAAGCGCGATCAGCGCGCCGATCGAAACCAGGCGCACAAGCCGTGCACGTGCGCGCTCCGCGCGATGCACGACCAGTACCGTCGCGTCGTCGTTGCTGCCGCTCGTCCGGGCGAATTCGATGAGCCGCATGCAGCGCGCCACCAGCGGACTCGATCCGCGGAGGAGCCGCGCGATATCGTGCGCTCCGGCGTGCTTGTGAACCCCGTCGCTGCATAACAAAAGCATTTCGTCGCGGCCGAGATCGACGTGGCGGACATTCGGCGCGTCGACCGCGCCGTTTCCGACCATCCGCGCCGGATCGTCGAGCGAGCCTCCAGGCGGCTGCTGCTCGCTCAAGTGCCGATACGTGTCGTCGAGCGTGAGAAGCTGCGCCGGGGCGCCGTCCAGCGCGCTCACGCGATAGACACGGCAATCGCCGACCCAGGCGACCAGCCACCGGGAAAGCGACGCTCCGGTGCCTGCGCATAGCGCCACCGTCGCGGCGCCCGACGCATCGGTCAGGCTCGCGATGCTGCGCCGTACCTTGCGATCGGCATCGAGAACCGCACTTCGCACAGCGGCGGCGTCGATGCGTCCGCGTTCGAGCGTCTCGTGAAGACGCAACACCAGTTCGCGGCTGGCGCAGGCCGCCATCGCGCCCGAGCTCACGCCATCGTCAACCACGAACAGCGGCGCCGTCCCGCCGAAAGTCCGACCTGTCGCTGCGGGCACTTTCGTGCCGTGGCGCTTGGCGATCGCCTGCGCTGGCGAGGTTCATGCCTGTGCAGACGCCATCTTGCGTGGCCGATGGAGAATCATGCGCTACGAGACAGCGTCAACGTGCACGAAGACGCCTGCCCGGCGCCGCCGCTGAGCACGAGCGTCTGGCCGAGGTTCCATTTGAATTGCGCACCTGGCCCGTGCGAGGTTCCATCGAGGCTCACCCCGTTGTCGCCGTGAACGACGACCTGCGCACCCGACTCGTCCAGCGCGACGATTTCGAGATGGTGTCCCGAGACGTCGGAGTGCGTCCAGTCGATGACGAGCGCTTGATTGCGCGAGCGGCCGACACGAAACGGAAGCGCGTCCGGAGGAATTTCGACAGTGCGAGCGCCCGATGCCATGCGGGCGGTGATGGTCAATGCGCCCTCGCGCCGGCGTGCTGGCGCGATCGGCGTTACGGGCGTTGGCGGTGAAGCCTCGCTCGTCGGCTTTGCTCCGGCTTCGACATCGACAGCCGGATGCAGCGATAACCGGGGGTACTGCCGCGGCTCGCCTTGGGTATGCTCGGATAGCACCAGCCACGCCCCGGTCGGCAGCTCGATCGCTGGAAGGCGCGCCGCGCCATGCGTGGCCTGGTGACCTCGCGCGATCACACCGCTCGCCGACTCGACGCGAATGCCGTTGGTCGATCCAGCGTCGGCGACCCACCAGCCGCCCTTGTCGAACCAGATCTCGCAATGCCGGCGGCTCGTATAGACCCCCTTGACCACGATGTCGCAGTCCTCCCCCTTGCCCACACTGTAGCGACGGCCCCGCATGACGGACCGAAGCTCGACGCGGCGGACGCCGTCCGCGTCCTCGATCTCGATCGCGAACGCCGGCTCGACGATGGGTGTCTGCGCGCTTTGGGGCCGCGGCGAGCCCCGGTCGTTCGCAGGCGAAAGCGCATCGAGCTGTGACCAGCGTCCGAGGAGCATCACTCGATACGGGCGCGCGACGCTCTTGGGCGAGCCGCGCCGCAGCTCGGCAAGCAGCTCGCCATAGCGTTGCTCTTCCTCACTCGTGGCGTCGTCTCGCTGCGCCGCATTGAGTCCGGCAAACTGCGAGAGGTCGATCGCGCTCGCGTTGCGCAAGCCGGCGATGACCTCCTTCGCGAGATAGTGCTTGATCTGCTCGGGTTTGAACTCGCCGACGAACCTGCGTAGCAGGTCCCGATGCTCGCTGCTTTCGTCGCACTCGACCTCGATTGACGTGAGCACGTAGCGGTCGCGCTCGGCGATCGCGAGGTGCAGCCGAAGCTGGGTTGTCACAAAATGGTCGAGTTCCTCGCGAATCGCCCCGATCAACGCACTGTAAGGGCCCAGGTGCTCGGCGTCGTCCGGCACTCCACCGCGCTGCTCCCCGACCGCGCGCATCCGCGGCTCACGCGTGTTGGATTGCGGCGCACCCGCGCCGTGAGCGGCCATCGCCCCGCGCGACTCTGGCTCGACACGCGACCCCGGGTTGCCCATTCCATTCACTTTCCTCAGCATCCAGCCCTTCAGCTTCATCATTGAGCTCCTTGCGATCCGCGTCGCTGCACGCGCTAGCTCCGATACGCGATCACCAGTGTAGCGAGCGCCGCTTCGATGCCCAAGGGGCGCACCCGCGGCGGCGCCGGCAGCCCATAGCGGGCCGAGATACGCTCTAGAAATTGTCCCCACTCCGGCTGGATCGCATCGCCGGCATCGACGCGCCGCTCAAGCCCGGGTAACGAAAGTTCGATCAGCACGGCGATCGACGACACGTCGCCCACCTGGACGATCGCGCGACGCAGCGCGTCCTCCATGTCGGCAAGACACGTCGCAAACGGGCCATCGAAGGTCCACACGAGCGGTCCACCGATCGTCTCGACGGCGGCGTGGGCCGGACTCGACGGGCGCTGTTGCTTGCGCAAAGGTATCACTTGGTCCCCTGAGCCACGACCGTATCATGCGCCAGTATGCGCGCGTGGCGCCCCGCAATCTGCATCGCGATCTCTGCCGCTGGATTGGGTCCGTGATCGCCGGCGCCATGAATGCGTCCGCTATCGGCGAGCCAGTTGCGCTCGGTCAGCACGCCGATCGCTTTGTTCCAGCGTGGATCGGCGGGATTCGTCCTGTACGCGGCGATGTACCACTTGTAAGGCCGAAGGGGTCCGCATGCGTCGCGATCGCGTCGCGCTTTGGGGGCAACCGACGCGCAAAGTCGGGCAAGGTCGTCAAGCGAACGATCGTCGTTGGGAAACGTCGGCGTACCGGTCTTGCCCGCGATCCAGTCCATCTGCGCGCATGTGGGTGCATCGAACACCTGCTCGCACGCCAGTCGCGACGTTCCCGCACGATGGCTGAACGAAAGGCCGCTGATGATTACCTCGGCTGCGTCATGTGCGATGCGATTAGGCTCCGCGTTGGCGAGGCTCCAGCCCAGAGTCGGCACGTCGGCGGGGCCTGCGCCGCGCAAGGCCTGCACCAGATGCGGCTTGCTTACCTGCGTCTGGCCGTTGGCGGCGGCGGCGAGCATCGCCATCATACCCGCGCCGCCGAGAGCGCTCGCCCTTGCATGCCCCTGTCCCCAGCCCTCGGCCACGACGTCGACCACGACGCCCCCTTTGCATTTCTCCCAGTCGTCCTTGCTCAGTCGCTGTCCGTCGGGACCGGCAGCGCATTGCCGAACTCTTGCAACGTCGAGCTGCGTCACCTGCCGCACCCAAAAGGGGGCGCCCAGTTTCCCTTCGACCGGCTCCGTCAGCAGTCTGCCGTAGAGGACGAAGAGCGCCGGCGATCGAGCGAAGCCGTCCCCGCCGAGCGCATCCACAGTGCGACCGAGGCGCGATCGCCTGGATCTCCCACGGCCGCGCGCACGGGGCAAAGCCCTTGTCGGCGCAGAACATGCGATCGAGAAACCGCGCCGAGTCCGACCGCATCAGCTGCCCTCGCAAGCTATCCCTCGACGGTAGCGCCGGCGCGCGGGCGAGCTCCGCGCGCTCGGCGGACAACCAGCGCGCGCCGACCACCGGATCGGACAGGAATGCAGCGGCCATGATGGGCTTGATGGTCGAGCCGGGCATTGCGTCATGAAAGACAGCCGGGTTCAACAGCGCGTCGGGCCGATATCGGATCGGGTAGGGAAGCCGCTTGTCGCAGCGGGTGGACCGGCCCGGGCCGTCGTATTCCTCGCGCGTGCACGGCGAGAGCGCGCCGGCGAGAGCTTCTATGCGGCCGCTTTCGACGTCGATGATCGCCACTGCGGCCATGCGAACCATCGCGTGCTCGAGCAGGGCATGACCGACTGCCTGCGACCCGTCTTCCTTGCGGCGGATGTCGAGCGCGCGACAGACATCGTCCCGCCCGGTGTAGCACGCGGCCGTCTGCTGTGCCAATGCCTGTACCGACGGCTCGATCGTGAGGTCGATGGAGAAACCGACGTCGACCTGCGCGCCGCCCACGTCGATCCGGTTCCGGCCATCACGAGAGCTTGCCGGCGATCCCTGCGTTTCCATCGCGGTATAGGCGAGATACAACGATCCCGACGGGCGATGCAGCGTCTCCAACGGCTGCAGCATGAGGCCGAGCGAGGGCGGTACCTTCCAGCGCTCGTCGCCGACCGGCATGTCGCGGGCCGGTTCGCCCGCGAGGCGAAGCGCGAGCGACGGTTGCCCATTGTCGGCGGCAATCCCGCGCATGTCGGCGCGTTGGCACAGCCGGTCGTCGAGCCCGCGCATGCCGCCGAGAAAATAGGTGGCGCCGCCCTCATCATCCGCGTCCTTCGCGGACTTGCCAAAGTAGATGCAGCCCGGGATGCCGGCCCACGGGTTCAAACGAGCAACATCTCGCGCCGAGATCTCTACGAACTGCTCCGGGCGCCAGCGCGCGATGACTCGTTCCACCTCGGTGCCCCGCCAGGCGAGCACGGCGAGCATCCGCCCATTCGAGCGCGCGAGCGTCGACACGGCACCGGCGATATCCGCGCATTGCACGGCGAACCGGATTCCGGCGTATTCGGGCGTCTCGACCGGCGTCCGCAGCGCGGTCGTCACCGTTTCGAACCAGCGAGTGCTGTCCAAGCCCACCTTGTCGCTCACG
>VBCZ01000056.1:0-1343 GCA_005889025.1 Betaproteobacteria bacterium | reverse complement strand
GCACGACACTGCGGAAAACGCTCGAGCAAGGTCTCTGCCGATGGAGGCCCGGCGCTCACTCGGTCGCGGCGGACGATCGCGTATTCGAAGGTCTTCAGCGCCGCGACGTGGCGCACGCTCACGTGGCGATCGCTGTTCTGCGCGGGCTTCGCGCCGTCGGCTTGCCGCGCGTTAGCGACGAGGAGCAGCACTCCAAAAAGCACGGGCACGAGACCCATGCTCGCGAAGACAGCGAGCTGCAGCAGCGTGAGTCGTCGACGTTCAGCCATGCGCGCTTTCGCGTTCGACATCGAGGTTGATGGCGAGCCCGAGCATCGCCATGTTCACCACGAGCGATGTCATGCCGAAGCTCACGAACGGGAAGGTGACGCCGGTGAGCGGAATCACGGCGAGATTGCCTGCGACTGTCACCGCGAGCTGGCAGAGCGCGAGAACGACCCACGCGACGCAGAGCCAGCTTACGAACGCCTGGTGGTCGTTGCTCATGCGGCCGGCGATCCGCACGAGGCGGGGCTCGCCGCGCGTTGCGCGCGCATGGCTGCGAATGAGCGCGTGCAGCCAAATCGCACAAGCGATTGTCAGCGCCCAGGCCGCCGTCCAGCCGAACTCGCCAACCATGGCAGTGAACGTGTAGTCGCTCTGGATCTGTGCCGGCACTCCGGCGCACGCGGCTGGCGTCCCGAAGCCGCACCACGGGACCGCGCCCGGCCCGAATCCCGCCGGCGGCGCGGCGCGCTGAAACCAAGTGACCAGAGCGAGCTGGTCGTTGGCCGACGCGAGTGGCGCCGCAAGATTCTCCAGCCGCGCTGCCGCGACGTCGTCGAGCGAACCGAATCGAAACAGCCCGGCAGTCGTCGCCAGGATCCACGCCACGAACAGCGCGACTGCGAGCGCATAGGCCGAGCCAATCGTGCCAAAGCGCTGGTACAGCCACATGGCCACCGACGCCGCGACAAAGGCACCCGCGGCGTAGGCCGCGATCAGCAGCGGGCCCATGTCATGCGTGATCAGCATCGCCCCGATCAGCACGATCACCACGAACAGCAACGGCCAGACATACCGCAGCAGCGAAGCGAGGGAGCTGCCGCTGCGGACGAGGCGTTCGGTGAACGGCGTGCCGCGCATGAAAAAGAACCAGGCTGCGCCGACGATGAGCCACAGACGGCCGATCTCAGACGTGAGCTGGGGTGAGTTGGGTAACAGCGACCCGACGGCGCCGACCAGCGCCAACATCAACACCAGAAACAGAGTCACAGCTCCGGCAGTGCCGAGTCCTCTCCCAATGCGGCTCGCGAGGCCATCGAAAAGGGACAGCGTCCACGAGAGCGAGCGTCCGAGCGGCT
>VBCZ01000360.1 GCA_005889025.1 Betaproteobacteria bacterium | reverse complement strand
TGGCGCGGCGGGTCACCAGCGTTTGCCAGTCCATCGACTGCAGGTCGACCGTGAACCCGGCCTTGCGCAGCGCATCCGCGATCACGACGGGTTGGGTGCTGACCTGCTTGTTGTCGGTCGGATGCAGGATCACCACCGGCGTGCCGTCGTATTTCGTCTCCTTGAGGAGCTGCTTCGCCTTGTCCACGTTGCCCGGCACGACAATCTCCGTCCCATAGGTGCTGGCGTAGGGCGTGCCGCAACCGAACACTGCCGCACACGTCTTGTAGTATTTGGGATCGCTGGCCAGCGCCTTCAGCACATTTTCCTGGCGCACCGCGTACATGGCTGCCTGCCGGATCAATTTGTTGTTGAACGGAGGATGCAGGAAGTTGAAGCGGTAATAGGTCCAGAGTCCCACGTTGTCGAGGATCGCTACTTTGACGTCCTTCTTGCCTTCGAGCATCGGCAGCAGATCGAACGGCACCAGCTCGATATAGTCGATCTCATGGTTGAGCAACGCATTGGCAGCCGTCATGTCATCGGGCATCGCAACACATTCGACCCGGTCGACATAGACCACTTTGCCGCCTGCGGTCCAGCTGGGCAGTTCGCTGCGCGGCACGTAATCCTTGTTCTTCTCGTAGACCACCTTGAGGCCGGGTTTGAACTCGGCGGCCACGAACTTGAACGGCCCCGAGCCGATATATTCCTTGATCGACTGGGCGGAAGGCGTCTCGGCGATGCGCTTGGGCATCATGAACGCCGTCCGGGTGCCGATCTTCGCGAGCCCGTTCAAAACGATATCACTGGGTTCCTTGAGGACGACCTGGAAGGTCTTGTCGTCGACTACTTTCATATCGGCCACCAGGCCCATCATGACCTGGCCCAGCAAATCCTGCTCTCCCCAGCGTTTGATCGACGCGATACAGTCCTCCGACTTCACCGGCGCGCCGTCATGCCACTTCAGCCCATTACGCAAAGTGAAGGTATAGGTCTTGCCATCCGGCGACACCTGCCACTTCTCGGCCATCTGCGGCTGGATCTTGTAATTGGTATCGGTCCCCAACAGCGTGTCGTAGATCATGTAGCCGTGAATGTTGGTGATCGCGGCGGAGCGCATGATGGGATCCATGACCCGCAGCCCTGACTGCATGACCGCGGTAATGGTTTGCGCAACCGCAGGGGCGGCGGTCAATAGCACCGCGAACAGGGACGTGGTCAGCCACAAGGTCTGCGCCGCACGCCACTTACATTTAAACGACATGATGTGTCTCCTCGTAACGTTGGATCAATGGCAGGCTCGAACGAGCTCCCGACATCTCGCAAGAGCGAGTTATTGTGGAGTATGACCGCTAGATGGCTGCGATGACATCGATCTCCAGCTTCATGTTCACATGGTTGAGCGCCGCCACTTGTACCACGGTCCTCGGCGGCGGAATCTGCGTCCCGAACATTTCAGCGGAGACTTCGTTTATGACGTTCTGGTCCGCGACATCGCTAAGATAGATAGTCAGCTTGACGATATTGGTGAGGTCTGCGCCGGCAGCCGCAAGGACCATCTTGATGTGCTCGAATGTCTTCAGCGTCTGCTCGCGGATCCCTCCTTTGAACCATTCGGCTTCTTCCTCCGGCACATGCGGGTGTTTGTGATAGGGCGGGATGGGGCCGCATCCCGCCACGAAAATCAGCTTGGCTCCCTCGACGACAAAGGCCGGAACGAAGGGCATGTTGTATTCGGGCTTGGGCTCTTGGGGATGAACCGGCGTAATTTTCATTGCCAAGCCTCCTGTCGAATTGCGGGGACTTCTGATTCCGCGTCCGGGGACGTTCAATAACCGCCGGCGCGGCCTGCCCGGCGCCGTAGTTGCATGTGCCTCAGGGGTGCTGGGGACCGGCGACGGTGTTGCGCAGAACGCCGAGCCGGTCGATCTCGCAGCGCACGACGTCTCCGACTTGCAGATAATCCTTTGCACGGACGACATCATTCCGCGTGTACGGTCGTCCACCAAGCTCCTTGTCGCTTCCCCACGCGGTGCCGCCCGGCGTGCCGGTGGAAATGGTGTAGCCGGGATACAAAGTGAGGAATGTCGAGAAGAAGTGGACCAGGTATGCCGCGGAAAAGATCATGTTCGACGTGCTGTTGTTTTGGCGAAGCTCCTGGTTCACATAGGTCTTCAGCGCCAGGGTCTGCGGATCAGGCAGTTCGTCTGCCGTAAGAATGTACGGCCCCATCGGGGTCGACGTGTCGAAGTTCTTGCTCGATCCGGCCTCGTAGAAGTAGGACCCATCGGGACGGAATCGCACCTGCCGCTCGCGCGCAGTCACGTCGTTCAGGATGGTATAACCGAATACGTGGTCCAGCGCCCGCTCGCGAGCAATGTGCCGGCCCCGCTTTCCAATTATGACCGCGAGCTCCACCTCGTAGTCGAGTTTTTTGGTGACGCGGGGATCGCGCTCGATCCAGTCATCCGGACCGATCACCGACCTCGGGGTCTTGAAAAAGTATTCCGGCTCACGGCCGGCAAGCGGCGCCTCGTCCTTCTCGTCGCGGTGGTCCTTGTAGTTGCCACCGCTCGCGAGAATGAGGCCGGGCGCGAGCGGAGCCAGCAGTCGAACGTCCGAAACCTTTCGCCGAGTCCCTTCCCTGGCCCGACTGATGGCGATGGCTTCGTCTACCAGATCCAGCGCGCGTGGTCCACCTTCGATAAGCGGCACCATGTCATGAAGCATCGCCGCTTCCACATCGGAAAGCGGTCGCTTCAATTCGATCGCCATTCGCGTGTCGACCACTTCCTCGCCGTCGATGGCGCCGACTCGAACCGCTCCATGTGCATGAAATCTGACCAGCTTCATCGCATTTTCCCTTGTTTTGAAATCGAATAAGCGCGCCCTGATTCAGTTCACGCGCGAGTTGGGCTCGGTCGCGCTGCGCTTTTGAACTTTGGAAGCGGCCTGCGTCCCGGTCATAACGTGCAGCCAGTGAATGGTGACGTAAGCAGGTGCGATTCATTCGCACGCGACGGCAAATTACATCTTGGCGGCCGAATGAATTCAGCCCGCGGCGTAGGTGCGAATTCATTCGCACGGGATGACAAATTACACCTTGGCGGCCGAATGAATTCGCCGACGGGGAGAGCCAGCATTGGGAAACCTGCCGTCACAGGGGCGAGCAAGCGATTGTAGGCTTTCATGAATAGCGGAGACAGATTTTGAGCCGTCGCGTAAGGCAGCCTCGCCAGAGGGCAGGCCAGCGACGATCGCGCGATGGGTCGGCAAGCGGGGATTGCAGCGAACGATCGCCGTAACGGTGTTCCATCATTGCCCGAATCCAGGAACAAACCCTGCGACGCCGTCCCGCTCCTGTGACGGATTGATTGCCTCCGCGCCCTTTTAGCGCTAGCCTTAAAGGTTCATTCTCATAAGGACAATGTCATGGCCCTCTGGAAAGACAATACGGCCCCCCGGCCGACCCCCACGCCTGCCACCGAAGCCACGGAACCGGCCCGGTTCGACGCTCCGTCGAAGCTCGGACTCGCCCCCAGCCCCGCCGCCGCTCCGCTGGCACGCCCCGACACCGGCCTGCCCCGCAAGGAATCGCTGATCGCTGCCGACATCACCATCGAGGGCAAGATCGAAGGCGGCGGCAGCGTACGCATCGCCGGCAATTTCAAGGGCGACGTCAACGTTCAGGGCGATCTCACCATAGAGGTGGGCGCAAAGCTGACCGGCGGCGTGCGCGCCGACAACGTCACGATCGCCGGCGAACTGGAAGGAAACGTCGAGGACGCCTCACGCATCGACTTGCTGCAAAGCGGCGCGGTGATCGGCGACCTCAAGGCCGGTTCCCTGACGGTCGCGGCCGGCGCCCGCATGCGCGGTAAGGCCGAGTTCGGCTTGGACGACAACGAGGGCTCGAAAGCCGGCAAGCTCGGCCACGGCGCGTAGAACGGCGCCGGTTCATGAGCAGCGTGCGCCCGGGCAGTCCCGGGGCGACCCGCGCATGTCCGCACTGTCGGGAGACCATTCTCGAAAGCGCGGCCGTGTGTCCGGCCTGCCGGCATTACCTGCGCTTCGATGCCGGCGCAGAGGTGCCGCAGGTACCTGCGCTTACGCCCCTGCGCATCGAAGGCAGCATCCGCCATCCCGCCGACGGCGAACCGTGGGAATACACCGTGGTCGTGTCGATTCGTAACGATCGCGGCGAGGAAATCGCGCATAAGCTCATCGGCGTGGGTGCGATAAACCCGAACGAGCAGCGCATCTTCACGCTGTCGGTCGAAGCCGTGTCGGCCAAGTCCAAAAGCCCCGCGAAAGGCGGCACGCGCCACTGAGGAATGGGGCCGGGTTTAAGCGGGGTGAGAAACCGGGTCGGGTTAGGTTCTGAGCTATCGCGAACCCTGGTTATTCCGACCGCTGCGCCAAGCGAGGGAGGAGTCTGTTGTTGCGAATAATCGACGTATTGCCAAAAGCAGATTCTTCATCGCCACACTCTGTTTTGGTTGTCATTCTGAGCGCAGCGAAGAATCTCTAGCTGCGTTGACCAAAACCAGATTCTTCGTCGCTCCTCAGAATGACATTGTACGCATTTCCCGCGTCTGCTCGAAGAACTGCTGCGTCACCGGCAACCTTACCTTACAGAGACAGCAGGCGCTCAAAGAACGAGCGATATCGACGCAACGCAATGCGTAAATCCTCGGTGGACAGCTGATCTGTTTTACTCACCTGGCTTTCGAGCTTTGCGCGCTCACTGGAAAATGTTTCCGCCAGGCTCTTCATGACGCTGGCAACGAGCTCGTCGCCTTGTCTAACAGCTTGTCTCGGGTCGTCGACAAAGCTGCTCTGGACAGCATCCCAGCGCGCGCGAAACTCTTTGGCCGCATCTGGGGAGAAGAGCGGAGCAAGTTGCTCGGCTTCCTCCTTTACATCGGAGGCGACCGCCGATCCTTTGGGATCTGGACCGGCCTCCCGTTGCGAGGTCGGTTTCTCCGAAGCCGCAGCCAAATCTGCCGTGGTGAGACTTCTTTCCTTTACCTCCGTGTTCATGATTGCACCTCCTTAAGTTTTCGCTCCGTAACCACTTCCTTGCCTGCTCTTGCCTCGAGCAGTTCGTTGAAGAGTGCCCGGTAATGCACCACGGCTTTGCGCAGGTCCTCGGTGGTGGCTTCGCCGCGCTCATCGCGCAGTGCGATGGCCTGCGCCGCTCTGTAATTCTCCACGACTGAAGGGTGATCGACCGAAATATCGGCCGCTCGGTGCGCAAAATCGCCCATCGGATAGCCACGCTTCAGCATCAACTCCCGCACTAACCGGTCAGCTTGGACGACGACGCCCTTCGGGTTATCGACGAAGCGACGCTGCAAAACTTTCCACGCCTGACTGAACCTCGCAGCTTCAGCCGGCTGCAAAGGCACGATATTGAGATGTTCAACCCGTTTTTGGCGGGCCTTGAGCTCCGACTCCGCTTTTGTTCGGCTGCCGAGCTCATGCACAGTTCGGCTGTATTCGGGGCCAAAGCGTTTTTGAAGATTGCGAGATTGTTTTTTTTGGTAATAAAGCCACGCTGCAAGTGCAATCACTGCAACGACCAAAATGCCGGCGAGAATGACCCAGGTTAGCGTGTCTATCGAATTCATAGCTGACTCCTATTTGCATCGCGTGGGGCGATCTTTGGTAATATGACTTTTGCCATAACGCGCTATTTCCCTGTTGGTTTTTTGGTCAAACTTTCATGGTGATTCGGAAAACGAGAATCGTTCAAAACGATAGTGCCGGCAATCAGCCGAGCTCTGATTTCACTGTAGGACGAAGCGGATGCGGCGCACAGAGACGCTCGTCTCTTTCCGCAGGTCGAATGGCTCAACATGCCATCGCTCTCGGGTAAGCGCGTACATAATCTCGGCAACGACTATGCGATGACCAAGTTCGCGCTGGTGGCGCTGCCCCATTCCGTGCGAAGGCCGGGTAGGGAGCGTGGCATCCGATGAAGCCGAGCCCATTGGCGCAACATTCGACGGATGAAGCCGCCCAACCGAGGATGGTGCGTCTGATCGAGGCAGAACGAGCACGCCTGACGTTCAGTCTCGACGGCGCGCCCGCGACGGCCCGGGAAGGCGACACGATCCTCACCGCGGTGCTGACGGCACGTCGTTATCTCGCGGAGTCCGCGGGCGGCGAAGACACGCGCGCGGGTTTCTGCCTGATGGGTGCATGCCAGGAATGTTGGGTCGCGGTCGACGGCACACGGGCACGCGCCTGTAGCACCTTGGTGACCGCCGGCATGTCGGTCGCGACCGGCGGACACTTTACAGTTGGCTGATCCAGCCATCGCAATCGTCGGCGCGGGCCCCGCCGGCATCCGCGCTGCCGAGGCACTGTCGCGACACGGCTTGTCGGCGATACTTGTCGACGAAGCGCCGAAGGGGGGCGGTCAAATCTATCGGCAGCCGCCGGACTCGTTTCAGGGGCCGGCCTCCAGCCGCTATGGATTCGAAGCGCGCAAGGCGAGCGCACTGCATCTGACGATCAAGCGCCTGGCGACTGCGATCGACTATCGGCCGTCGACGCTCGCATGGAACGTTTGCAATGGACGACTCGATACGCTCTGCGCGGGCCGCGGCGAGTCGGTCGTGTTCGATATCCTGGTCATCGCCACCGGCGCGATGGATCGCATGCTGCCGCTGCCGGGGTGGACGCTGCCGGGGGTCTATGCGCTGGGCGGCGCGCAGATCGCGCTCAAATATCAGGGCTGCGCCATCGGACAAAACACCGTATTCCTCGGCACTGGACCGTTGCTTTATCTCGTCGCGTATCAGTACGCGAAGGCCGGCGCGAAGATCGAAGCCGTGCTCGACGTCAACCCCGCGCACGCCAAGCGCCGCGCTCTTTTCGCGCTCGCTTCAAGCCCACGCACCTTGGCCAAGGGCATCTACTATCGCGCGTCGCTCGGCACACACGGCATCGCCGTCGAAGAAGGTGTGACACCGATGGGCATCGCTGGGACCGATGAGGTTCGTGATGTCCACTATCGCCGCGGAAGCGTCGACAAAAGCGTTCGATGCGATGCCGTCGGCTTGGGCTTCGGCCTCAAGTCGGAGACGCAGGACGGCGAGAGCACCGTCTCCGGCGTGTACCTCGCGGGCGACGGCGCCGGTATCGGCGGGGCCGACGCGGCCGAGCTCTGGGGAGAGCGCGTCGGACTTAGCATCGCCGCGCGTTGCGGACGGCGGCACGACGCCAGCCGCATTGCCAAGATCGATCGGCGACTCGCGCGGCTCGCGCGCTTTCGCGCCGGGCTGGAGCGGGCGTTTCCGCTACCCTTGCTGGGCTCGACGCTTCCCGACGACACGATCCTCTGCCGCTGCGAGTCGATTCGCGTCGGCCAGGTGAAAGATGCGATTCGCGCCTTCGACGTGGTCGAAATGAATCGAATGAAGGCGATCAGCCGAGTAGGCATGGGCCGCTGTCAAGGGCGGATGTGCGGCCACGCCGCGGCGGAATTGCTGGCCGCCGAGACTCGGCAGGATCTGGCCGCGGTCGGGCGCCTGCGCGGCCAGCCGCCGATCAAACCGCTGCCGATGCCGTGGCCGGGCACGCCGTGACCGGGCACGCTGTGACCGAGCGCCTTCGCGTCGACGTCGCGATCGTCGGCGGCGGCATCGCCGGCTGCTCGGCGGCGCTCCATTTGCGCCGGCGGGGCTTAAGCGTATGCCTCATGGAAAAAGGTGCGCTGGGATCGCAGGCGAGCGGCGTCAATTTCGGTGGCGTGCGTCAACAGGGACGGCATTTCGCCGAGTTGCCCCTGGCGCGCCGATCGCGAGAAGTCTGGGGTCGGTTGCCCGAGCTCATCGGCACCGACTGCGAGTTCGTCCCGTCGGGGCACCTCAAGCTCGCGCGCAACGAAGAAGATCTTGCGGCCCTGGAGCGCTACGCCGCCGACGCTGCGGAGTTTGGCCTCGAGCTAGAGATGATGGGCCGCAAGCGCGTACACGACGAGCACCGGTGGCTCGGCGAGAACGTCATCGGCGGTTCGCTGGCGGCCGACGATGGCCACGCCAATCCACGTCTGCTCACGCCGGCCTTCGGGCGCGCCGCTCGCGCTGTAGGCGCTGACCTCCGGGAGTTCACGCCGGTGGTGGAGACGGAACGGGACGGAGCGCGGTTTCGCGTTCGCTGCGCCACCGGCCTCGAGGTGTCGGCGACTTCCCTCGTCAACACCGCCGGCGCCTGGGGAGGCGAGATCGCGGCCGCTTTCGACGAACCGGTTCCGATCGAGACCATCGCGCCCAATATGCTGGTCACCGAGCCGCTGCCCTCTTTCATCACCCGCGCGGTTGGGGTTTGCGGCGGCGACGTGTACCTGCGGCAGGTGGCGCGCGGCAACGTAGTGTTCGGGGGCGGCGACGGTTGGGCTGACTCGAGCCTCGAACGCTCGCGACCGTCGAGCGAAACGTCGGCGCGCGCGATCGAAAGAGCGCTCGGCCTGGTTCCGGCCCTCCAATCGGCATTGGTGATCCGAAGCTGGAGCGGTATCGAAGGCGGCATGCCGGACGATATTCCAGTGATCGGCTTCAGCAGCACCACGCCCAACCTGATCCATGCCTTCGGGTTCTCCGGACACGGCTTTCAACTCGGCCCTGTGATCGGTATCATCATCGATGAGCTCGTCGGAACGGGAGCGTCAACGAGCCCGCTCGGCGCGTTCGACATCGGTCGTTTCCACGGTGCTGCCGACCTGCGACACGTTTCGGCGGCGAACCCCGAGCAAGAAGGAGCAAAGCGATGAGGAATTTTGCGTCGATCGCCGCCGGCTTCGTCGGCGCGCTGTTGCTGGCGGGAACCTTTCCGGCCGGTGCCCAGAAAGTCCTCAACGTCGGCATGGCCGCCGCCGATCTGGGATCGCTTGATCCACATCGCACCGCGACGACGCCCGACAAGGCGATTATCGGCTGGATGTTCAACGGCCTGGTCCGCTTCAAGCCGGGCACGATGAACCCGGAAACGATCGAGTCCGATCTGGCGCAGAGCTGGGACACTTCCCAGGATCAGCTCACCTGGACTTTCCACCTGCGCAAGGGCGTCCAGTGCAACAACGGCTACGGCGAGCTGACCTCCGATGACGTCGTCTTCTCGCTGAAACGGGCGAGCGATCCCAAGATCTCTTCGTTCTCCTCGGACTACGCCGACGTGGCTTCGATCGATGCGACGGATGCCGCCACGGTCCAGATCAAGTTCAAGCGGCGACCACCCAGCGTTCTGGGCATCCTCACCAACTACCAGGGCGGCAACATCGTCTGCAGGAAAGCGGTGGAGAAGCTTGGTGACGACTTCCGCACCCAAGCCGTCGGCACCGGACCGTTCGCGATCGAGCAATACACGCCGAACCAGTCGGTGACCCTCGTCGCCAACAAGAGTTATTTCCGTGGCGCGCCGAAGATCGACCGCATCGTCTATCGCTACATCCCCTCGGACGCAACCCGCGACCTCGCCTACACGTCGGGCGAGATCGATCTGATCTACGGCCGCCAGGACCAGACCTG
>VBCZ01000359.1 GCA_005889025.1 Betaproteobacteria bacterium | reverse complement strand
CCCGAACGCTCAGGAAAGAGGGTCTCGCCGTCGCAATCGCCGCGCGGGACACCGCAAAGCTTGCGCCGTTGTGCGCCGAAACAGGCGCCCGTGCCTTCAGCTGCGACGCACAGGACGAGGCGCAAGTGCAGCGACTGTTTGCTGATATCGACCGTGAGCACGGCGCGCCGGACGTCGTCGTCTACAACGCCAGCGCCCGCACGCGCGGACCCTTCGTCCAACTAGTCCCAGTCGAGGTCCAACGCGCATTGCAGGTCACTGCGTTCGGGGCGTTTCTGGTCGCACAGCAAGCCGCCGCCCGGATGCTGCCAAAGAGACACGGCGCGATTCTGTTCACCGGCGCTTCGGCGAGCGTGAAGGGATATGCCCAGTCGGCGCCGTTCGCAATGGGCAAGTTTGCATTGCGCGGACTTGCTCAGAACCTCGCCCGCGAGCTGTCGCCGCACGGCATCCACGTCGCGCATTTCGTCATCGACGGCGGGATTCGTGGTGCCGGACACAGCGGCGACCCGAACAGGCCGGACGCCCTGCTTGATCCGGACGCGATCGCGCTCACCTACCTGAATATTCTCCGCCAGCCACGCAGCGCTTGGACCTGGGAGGTCGAATTGAGGCCTTGGGTCGAACGCTTCTAGCAAACAACGTGTTTGCTCGAATTTATAGTCTCGACAGACGCCGATAGAGGTTTGCGGCGCCTCGATTTTTCCGCAGCCAATGCACTGCCATGCTTTCACATATGCGTTCATTGCAAACCTTCTACCCCGATGGACTCATTTCACTTCCAAGCGTCGATCGAAGGAATAGGGATCCGAGGTCGATACCGCGTCGCCTCATGCACCTGGTGTGGGTTCCGGCCGATGCATCGCATCGATCGCGAGGATCGAATGCGCATACGCGGCGCCGGCCCGCATTTCGGCTGCAATCCAGATCGCTTCCATGAGCTCCTGTTCGGTCGCGCCCTTTTTCAATGCGAGCTCGGTGTGGCCACGGATGCAATACGGACACTGGGTCACATGCGCTACCGCGACCGCAATGAGTTGCTTGGTCTTCGACGGCAGCGCGCCATCGGCGAAGACGCGCTCGCCGAACGTTCGAAAAGCACCGTAGATCTCCGGCGCAAGCTCGCGGCGCTTTTGTGCCAGATCCTTCGAAACGTTGGGATACAAGTGCTCTTCCATGGCAAGTGTTCCTTTCTGTTTGATTGTGCCTCGTCCATCGCGCCATAGTTGTGTAGGCCATGTGGCGCCACGAGGAATCTCCAACATCTATCGCATCAGCTTGGCACCGGCACGCAACTGTGTTTCGGCTTCCGCACTGATCTGCGCGACGAGCGCGGCTGCGCCCGCCACACTTTTGATCAGGTCGACGACCTCTCCGGCCCAGACCAGCGCCGTATCGAAATCGTCCTCGCTGGCAGCCGCTTGATAAGCATCCCGTTCGGCTTCCAATACAATCGTCAGTTCACTCTCATGGCCGTCCCAGCGCTCCGTGAATCGGTTGCGAAGCGCGCGCCCGGGATACGTCGTCGGCCATGCGTAGCCGCGTACGATATCGAATACGCGCGTGCGTTGAGTCTCGTCCCCGTGCGCAGCGACAATACGCTGCTTGGATTGGTCTCGGCCAAGAGCCTCCGTGCTTGCGCAAAAGCGCGTGCCGATCAGCGCACCGTGGGCGCCGAGCATAAGCGCCGCTGCCAGACCGCGGCCGTCGGCAATACCGCCGGCTGCCACCACCGGTGTCGGTGCGACCGCATCCACCACCGCAGGCACCAACGGCAGCGTGGCGCGACCACCCCCATGACCTCCAGCCTCGGTGCCCTGGGCGACGATGATGTCGGCTCCCGCTTCCTGAGCCAGCCGCACTTCTTCAAAACGCTGAACTTGACAAATCAGTTTGCAGCCTGCCGACTTGATCGCCGTAGCATGGGGCCGCGGATCGCCGAAAGAGAGCATGAACGCATTGGGACGGTAGCTAAGGGCCAGGTCCATCACACTCCGGTCGATCGACCAGGTGATCAACCCGACACCCCAGGGCCGGCGGGTCTCTTCCTTCACGCAGGACAACTCCGTGCGCAGCCAGGCGGGGTCACCGTAGCCTCCGCCAACCAGCCCCAGTCCGCCGGCGTTGGATACGGTTGCTGCCAGGTGCCCGCCCGATACGCCACCCATGGGTGCAAGTACGATCGGATGCTGCAGTCCGAACATTTCGGTCAATGCCGTCGCGATCACAGTTCATGCCCTTTCATTTATTTCGCGCCTCGCAGCATTTGCATCGAAACGCGTCCCACACGCCCTGTTTGGTACGCCTGCATGCGCTAGTCGATCTCAACCCGGAAGTTCGCATCGAACAGCGGATTCTCGTTCACGCCGTTCCTCGCATATCCGCGTGGATTGCACACCACCCGCGTTCCGTTCAGGCAATAGTCGAAGCTGTCGTGGGTATGTCCATGTATCCATAGGCGTGCGCGGCTTCCATCGATCAGACGCTCGGCATCGGAAACGAAGCACGCGTTCAGCAGCGAATCGGCAAATCTCGGATGGATGCTCCTTCGTGATGGAGCATGGTGAGTGATCACCACCGTCGGCCCGGGAAACGGGTCATTTAGCATCGTCTCGAGCCATCCGGCCTGGGTCCTGAATAGCGCCTCGGAATCAGCGGGGCTGAACGGTATTTCCGACGCGTCGCCTGCGCGAATCTTGCTGAAATCGTACATGAGGCGCAGCGCTTCTTTTATCGCTGCCGAGCGTTGCTCGCCCTTGCCGAATAGCATGAAATCGGTCCACAGCGTGGTACCCAGGAAGCGCACGCCGTCGACAATAACTTGATTGTTGTCGAGCACGTGGATGTTGGTTGCGGCGCACAGCTGTTTGAGCTCCTTAACGGTGCCCGCGATGCTGCCGCCGTAGAACTCGTGGTTTCCTGGAACATAGAGTACCGGTTTCGCAAACCCGGACGCCCAGGAAACAGCCTCCCTGGGGCGAGCGATGTCTCCCGCGAGGATAACCAAATCGCAGTGATTCTCGGGCAGCTTCAATGCGCCAAGGCTCAGATGCAGATCGGAGAGAATATTGAGTATCACGTATGACATTGACTGCGGTGGGGCTCACCGAGT
>VBCZ01000361.1 GCA_005889025.1 Betaproteobacteria bacterium | reverse complement strand
TTGGCGAGCAGCGTTATTGGCAGCTCTTCGAAGTCGGAATCCGCATAGGTGGCTTGCTGATTGCCTTCGCCGTCGATGGTCTGGAAAAAATAGCCCTGGCGATAGAGCAGTCCAACGCCCACCAGCGGGACGCGCACATCGCTCGCAGCCTTGCAGTGGTCGCCGGCGAGAATACCCAATCCGCCGGAGTAGATGGGAAGGCTCTCGTGAAAGCCGAACTCGGCGCAAAAGTATGCGACGAGATCGTCGCGCGCGAGAACGTGCCCGCCGTTCGCGCCGATTTGCTCCGCGTGGTACGTGTCGTATGCCGACAGCGCCCGGTTCAGGTTGGCGCAAAAAACAGGATCGTCGCTTGCCTCGCGCAATCGTTGCTCGTCGACCTGCCGCAGGAATGCCTTGGGATTTTGCCCCGCGGCTTCCCAGAGGGCAGGATGCAGCCGCTCGAAAAGCTCCCGGGTGGGCCGGTCCCAGCTGTACCAGAGATTGCCCGCGAGTTCCTCAAGCCTTTGGAGCCGGTGGGGAAGTCTGGGATTGACTTCGACTCGGTACGATGTGCCTGGCGCTTGCATGCGGTTCCATGCGCCCGGAGCAACGGGCGCGAATTGTTTTGAGACTTTATTGGATCATGCTACGCCCGCCGAACGAACACACAACGAGCGCGGGATAATTCACCCCGCGGTCCCCTGCAATCGCCGGAGCTGCTTGCTCGGTCCCCGCGAATGTCTCGCCGGGGACCGACATTATCCTTCGAGTGGAGACGGGCGTCGCGGCGTCACGCCGAAAGGCATGGGATGATCGACCGCGGTGTCCGCGAGGCGATTGCGTCGCATATCTGGCGCTGCCTCGAGGCCGGCGCTTGACCGGTCTCTGTGGGTGGCCCTCGCCTTGAGGATGACGCCAAGGACCAGCAGGATGATCGATCCGATCATCAGCACGATATGCCAATCCGCGAATCCGTCGCCGGTCGCCGCGAACACCGGGGTGATGATCGACAAACCGATCATCACCCCTGCCCCGAGTGGCGCCAGTGAGGGCGCCACCGGTCCGATGAATGCAGTATGCTTGACCATCACCGACTCCTCGTTAAGCGAACACGGCCCCAATTTAGTCTTGGCGGCGGGCGACCGAAATCAGCGAGCTTCCTATTTCCGTGTAGGAGCGCCTCTTACATGCGCGTAGGCGGGCATTGCGGGTCAGACGGTTGCAGCGCTTTCCTTGAGTGAGCCTTCGGCGATCATCGCATCGCGCACCTTCGGCCGGGCGGCGACTCGGGCGCGATAGTCCGCTAGCGCAGGCCAGCGAGCAAGAGCGAGCCCCACCCGGTCGGTCCAGGTGAGGATAGTAAAGAGATAACCGTCGGCCACTGTGAATTGCTTGCCCATCACGTAGTCACGACCGCCCAATTCTCGCGCGAGCCAGTCGAAGCGCTTGCCGATTTTCTCCTTGAGCGCGTCCTTGTATTCGGCGGGCGTCGTCTGCGCAAACAAGGGACCGAATTGCTTATGCAGCTCGGTGCTGATGAAGTTGAGCCATTCCTGGAGGCGATAGCGGTCCATCGTTCCTGCCGCGGGCGCCAGCCCGGAGGCGGGGTTTCGATCGGCAATGTATTGAACGATCGCCGGGCCCTCGGTAAGGCGCTCGCCGTTGTCGAGCTCGAGCACGGGCACGTAACCTTTGGGATTGATCGCGTAAAAGTCGGTTCCATCCGCAAGCTTGTGCGTCTTGGTGTCGACCTTGACGAGGCTGGCGTCGATGCCGGCCTCCATCAGCGCGATGTGCGGGGATAGCGAGCATGCACCCACTGCGTAGTAGAGCTTCATGGAGGTCTCCTCAGGCAATCGAACGGGAGTCATGAACCTACCCGTTATGAGTTCGCGCTCCGAGGTGAGTTCCCATGCGTGCGCTGCCGAAGCTCAAGGCAGCTTGATCTTTCCTCCCGGGGCCGGGGGCAGCCCGCCGCTCAACCCCGGGGTGGCTCCCGGGACGAGGATGGACGACGACGCCTGTCGACGCAGCTCCTGCAGCTCACGCATCGCCCGTTCCACGCCTTCTTTCGCCGAATCGCCGTATTTCTGCACCGCCTCGCCCAAGGTCGCCGCCGGAATCTCGAAGCTGATCGGAAGCGGACCCATGTTGGTGAGGATTTGCGCTTCTCCGATATAGATGGTCGAGCGCGTGTGATCGGGGCCGCCGTCGCGCGTCACTGGAATGAGCGCTCGGATCGTGCCCGCGCCCCGGTCGGTATAGATCTCTTCGCGATACAGCGACGCGCCGTCCATCTTGGCTTCGACGGCGCGCGTCCCGGGTTCGTTGGCCATGGTCCTTTCCTCGCTCGGCGATCAAACGGCTAGCATACTACTGAGCTTTGCAGAAATGACTGACAGTAAGCAAAGCTAGAGCCCTCACCCCCTGCCACCCTCACCCCCGCCCCTCTCCCAGAGGGCGAGGGGCGATTCGTGCGGCTTCGCCGATCGATTGGCTCGAGGGGAGCATCGTGACGGAAATGGTCGTCGACCGTTCCGTGAAACTCAAAAGGGCAGTCATCGCGCACGGCCCCCACGATTCGCGCCGAGGAGCAGGAAGCGACACGCATCAGCAGCGTTGCCATGCTGTCTTTTGCTATGCTGCCTTGTTACATCCCGTTACAAGTACAGTAGAAATCGCGCCGGGATGCCGCTTTTGTCAGCCGAACTTTGATTCGCCCGTTAAGTCTAAAAAGCATCTCGATAGGAGGGTTCATGAAACGACTATTTGTGGCACTTACCGCTGCGATCGCCTTGTGTGGCGCAGGGGTCGCGTTTGCGCAATCGCACGGTGGCGGCTCGTGGCACGGCGGCGGCTCGCACGGCGGCGGCAACTGGCACGGCGGCAGCAATTGGCATGGAGGTGGATGGCAACACAGCGGCTGGCGCGGCGGCAGCCATTTCGGATTGTTCGTGGGTTTTCCCGGCTACTGGCCTGGTTACTACTGGCCTGGGTATTATCCCTATTCCTACTACTATCCGACCTACGGCTATTACTACCCGCCCGTACCCGTCTACGGCGATCCCGGTTCGGTGACTTATATCGAGCAGGGCGCTGGCGAACCGAGTGATGATGCCTATGCGCCGCGACAGACGTACGCGCCTAGGCGCGAAGGCGGATACTCTTATTACTGCCCCGATACCGGATACTATCCGCAGGTACAAAATTGCGCCAAGGGCTGGCTCCGGGTAGCTCCGGGTGGCCCGTCCAACCCGAGCCCGCGATAGCTCGACTAGGAGAGCCCGTGAAACCGACCAGTTCTGCAGTCGCATTGATCGCTGTGGTCGGCTTGACCGCATGCGTGACGGTGCCGAGCGGTCCGAGCGTCATGGTTTTGCCGGGATCGCACAAGACATTTGAACAGTTCCAAGCGGATGGTTCTTCGTGTCAGGCCTATGCGCAGCAAACGGTCGGGCTGCCGCCCGGTCAGGTTGCGGCCGATGCGGCGACCAGCAACGCCGTCGCAGGAACCTTGATAGGCGCGGCAGCGGGTGCCGCGATCGGCTCGGTGACGGGTCGTGCCGGCCCGGGAGCGGCCATCGGTGCAGGGACCGGCCTGCTTTTGGGAAGCGCTGCGGGAAGCAACGCCTACGGCGCGACCTATTACGGGGTCCAGCGGCGCTACGACCAGGCTTACGTGCAGTGCATGTACGCCAAGGGCAACCAGGTGCCCGTACGCAGCGGGTATCGTGGCGTGCCCCCCGCGTACATGCCGCCGCCGGTGTATGGACCGCCCGCGGGCTAATTGAATCGAGCGTTCGATAAGGGCCGACACTG
>VBCZ01000357.1 GCA_005889025.1 Betaproteobacteria bacterium | reverse complement strand
CCCCAACTCGCGCAACGTCGTGCCCGGCCGCGTCTCGATGACGGTCGACATGCGCCATCCCGACGACGATGCGCTTGCGGCGATGGACACCGAGCTTCGCGCGGCGTCCGCCGCGATCGCCCGCGAGCTAAAGCTCGAATGCGAATTGCGGCAGGTCGACCAGGTTCGCGCGTCGCGCTTCGACGCGAGCTGCATCGATGCGGTGCGAACCGCGACCGAGGACCTCGGATATCCGCATCGCGACATGGTGAGCGGCGCGGGTCACGATGCGATCTATGTCGCGCGCGTTGCGCCGACCTCCATGATATTCGTGCCCTGCAAGGACGGCATCAGCCACAACGAGATCGAGGACGCGCGCCCAGAGCACCTCGAGGCGGGCGCGAACGTGCTGCTGCACGCCGTGCTCGCTCGTGCCGGCGGATCGCGCGCAACGCGTGCGTCGGGCTGAAACAGCGCATCGGTGGCGCCGCGTCGCGATGGAATGGCTCATTCTCATCGCCGCCATTGCGATCGGCGTACCCGCTCCACGACGCATTTGCCGGCGCACGCTTCTCCCCTGGGGCTTGTCGCGCTCGACGGCACGCGTCTTCGCGGGTGGATCGTCAAAGGCGCGGTGACGCCGGCGCCCGCGGTGATCTACTTCGGCGGCAACGCCGAGGAAGTTTCGTGGACGCTGTCGGACGCGCGCTGGCCGCGCGACTGGACGATCGTTGCAGTGAACTATCGCGGCTACGGCGAAAGCGAAGGCGCTCCGGGTGAAGCCGCGCTCACGGCAGATGCATTGTCGATCTACGATGCGGTGGCCAAGCGCGAAGACATCGATCCTGCCCGCATCGTCGTGTTCGGGCGCAGCCTTGGCACCGCCATCGCCGTCCACCTTGCCGCGGAGCGGCCCGTCGCCGGCGCGGTGCTCGCGTCACCCTACGACAGCTTGACCGCGATCGGCAGGACGCACTATCCGTGGCTGCCGGTCTCGATGCTACTGCGGCACCGCTTCGATGCGCTCGGGGACGCGAAGCGGAACACGATGCCGCTGCTGGCGATCGTCGGCGAGATCGACTCCATCATTCCGCCGGAGCGCTCGCGCGCGCTGTTCGACGCTTGGGCCGGACCGAAGACCTGGCAGGTCGTGCCGCGCGGGCAACACAACGCATTGGGCGACTCGCCCGCGTTCTGGGAAGGCATCGCGCGTTTCCTGGCGGAGCGATAGCCGTTTCGCCGCGCCCATGGTAGCGAGAACCGCCGCGATTCGCACGCTGCACGCGCGCCAAATTCTCGATTCGCGCGGCCGGCCGACGGTTGAAGTCGATGCGATCCTCGATGACGGCAGCTTCGGTCGCGCCAGCGTACCCTCAGGTGCCTCTACCGGCGCGGCCGAAGCGCACGAGCTGCGCGATGGCGACCCCGCACGCTATGCCGGCCTCGGCGTGCAGAAGGCGGTGGCCAACGTCAACGGCGAGATCGCGCGCGCGCTCACCCGGACGGACGGCGCCGCTCAACGACGCCTCGACGGTCGCTTGCGTGAACTCGACGGCACACCGCAGCTCGAACGCCTCGGCGCCAATGCCACGCTCGCTGTCTCGCTCGCTGTCTGCCGCGCAGTGGCTGCCTCGCGCGGCCAAGCGCTGTACGAGCGCATCGCCGATCTCGTGGAGGTGCGGCCGACACTGCCGCTGCCGATGACCAACATCCTGAGCGGCGGCCTGCACGCAGACGGCCGCATGGATGTGCAGGATTTCCTCGCCGTGCCGATGCGTGCCGCGTCGCTCGAAGAGGCAATCCACCTGATTGCGCGCGTGCGCTCGGCCGCAACCGAGATATCGCGCGAGCGCGGGCTGCCAACGCTGCTCGCCGACGAAGGCGGCTTGAGCCCCGGATGCGAAACCGGCCGCGCGGCACTGAAGCTGATGGTCGAGTCGATCGAGCGCGCGGGCTTGAAACCGGGCGAGGACATCTCCATCGCAATCGACGTCGCCGCAAGCACGCTGAAGGGAACGGACGGACATTACTGTCTGGCGCGCGAAGGCCGCAAGTTGAGCGGCGAGGCGATGATCGGCATGATCGAAGCCTGGGTGCGCGACTTTCCGGTGGTGTCGGTCGAGGACGGCCTCGACCAAGAGGACTGGGCCGGCTGGAAAGTGCTCACCGAACGGCTCGGCTCCAAGCTGCAGCTTGTCGGGAAGGCATCGCCAACGGCGTGCTGATCAAGGCGAACCAGAACGGCACGCTCACCGGCACGCTCGACGTGATCGCGCAGGCCAAGCTTGCGGGCTATGCGACCATCGTGTCCGCGCGCTCGGGCGAAACCGAAGACGCGTTCATGTCCGACATCGCGGTCGGCGCAGCGGCCGGTCAGATCAAGATCGGCTCGCTGCGGACCTCGAATACAGTGGCCAAGTACAACCAGCTTTTGCGCATCGAGGAGCAATCCGGCGCACCCTTTGCCGGCGCGGCCGCACTCGCGTCGAGGCGCGCGCCATGACCGCCGCGACGCCCGATCCGCGCCTTCCTGATTTCTTGCGGAGCCATGGGCTGGCGAAGCCCGGCGACGACGTGACCTGGACGCCGCTAATCGGTGGCGTCTCCTCCGATATCTGGCGCGTCGATCTGCCCGATCGAAGCCTTTGCATCAAACGGGCGCTGCCGGAGCTCAAGGTTGCTGCCCGATGGCAAGCGCCCACGGAACGGAATGCGTACGAGTGGGCGTGGATCAACTTCGCCTCCGAGCACTGCCCCACTGCCGTCCCCGAGCCGGTTGCCAGCGATCCTGAGCAGGGCATTTTTGCGATGAGCTTCCTCGATCCTGAACGGTATCCGGTGTGGAAGCGGATGCTGCTCGATGGCGTCGTCCAGACGCAAACGGCCGCGCAAGTGGGAACGATCATCGCGCGCCTGCACGCCGCGAGCGCCGGCGACACCGATATCGCGCAGCGCTTCCAGTCCGGCGCCATCTTCCATGCGATCCGGCTCGAACCTTATCTGCTCGCGACGGCCGTTCATCACCCCGACCTCGAAGGTCAGCTGCGAGGGCTTTCCGAACGCACCGCACAAGCCCGGATCGCGCTGGTGCATGGTGATGTGAGCCCGAAGAACATCCTGCTCGGGCCAAGCGGACCGGTATTCCTCGATGCGGAATGCGCGTGGTACGGAGATCCTGCGTTCGACGCGGCGTTCTGCCTGAACCATTTCCTGTTGA
>VBCZ01000358.1 GCA_005889025.1 Betaproteobacteria bacterium | reverse complement strand
TGATACGACACGCGCTGCGCAATGCAGCCGTCCCCATTGTCACCATCATCGGTGTCGGCATCGCCACGCTGATCAGCGGTGTCGTGGTCACCGAGTCCGTCTTCAATCTGCCCGGTCTGGGACGACTCGTCGTGGAAGCCGTGCTCGCGCGCGATTACCCCGTGATCCAGGGGCTGATCATGTTCTTTTCCTTCGTCTACATTCTGATCAATCTGCTGGTCGATGTGCTCTATACCGTGTTCGATCCGCGCATTCGTTACTGACGATGCTTCCGGAAAACCTCGTCGATGGGGAGAACCTGGCGGAGGCGGAAAACTCTTCCGGACCTTCCTCCTTCGTCCAGCTCAAAAGCACTCTCAAGAGCGCGCCGGTGCTCGCAGCGCTCTTGCTGCTGGGCGCTGTCGTGTTTGTCGCCCTCGGTGCGCCGTTTCTGGGGACCGTCGATCCGATCGCGATCGACCCCGGCGAGCGTCTTAGACGCTTGTCCGCCGCTCATTGGTTGGGCACCGACGCTTTCGGCCGCGACGTGTACTCGCGCGTAATGTACGGGGCGCGCATTTCACTCCTGGTCGGTTTAGGGGCATCGTTCGCGAGCGTAGTGCTCGGCCTGCTTATCGGCGTGATCGCCGGCTACATCCGGCGGGCTGACGGGATCATTATGCGGGTGATGGACGGCGTGATGGCGATTCCAGCCATCCTCCTGGCCGTAGCCCTCGTAACCCTTTCCGGAGGCAGTCTTCTCACGGTGGTCGTCGCGATCACGATTCCCGAAATCCCGCGCGTGGTACGGCTGGTGCGCAGCGTAATTCTAACCATACGCGGCGAGCCGTATGTCGAGGCCGCGATTTCCCTCGGAACGCCGCTGCCTGCATTGCTGTTCCGACACATGGTTCCGAACACGGTGGCGCCCTTGATCGTGCAGGGCACCTTTGTTTTCGCATCGGCAATGCTCACCGAGGCGGCCATGAGCTTCCTTGGCGTGGGCCTGCCTCCGGAGATCCCGTCGTGGGGCAACATCATGGCGGAGGGGCGAATCTATTTCCAGCTGATGCCCGGACTCATTGTCTATGCAGGCCTTTTCCTCGCACTGACGGTGTTGAGCATCAACGTGCTCGGCGATGCGATGCGGGATGCGCTGGACCCGAGATTGGCGCGCAAATTATGAACATGCCGGTGCTCAAGATCGATGACCTGTCGGTGCAGGTGGTCGGCAGTCCGACGGCCAAACGGGTGGTCGAGCACGTCAGCTTCGATGTACGGCGGGGTGAGATGCTTTGTGTCGTGGGCGAATCGGGCTCCGGCAAATCGGTGACCGCGCTCTCGGTCATGGGGCTGCTGCCGAAAGGTGGCCTCGCAACCGCGAGCGGCAGCATCCTGGTCGAGGGCGAAAACGTTTTGACCGCAAGACCGAAGCGGCTTCGCGAAATGCGCGCCACGCGGATGGCCATGGTATTCCAGGAGCCGATGACGGCGCTGAACCCGGTCGAGCCGGTCGGCAAACAGATTGATGAAGTCCTGGGCGTGCACTGCACGCTGACCGAAGGCGGACGTCGCGAAAGAGTTCTGGCGATGCTCGACTCGGTGCACCTGCCGAATGTGAGACTTATCTACGACGCGTATCCACATCAACTGTCCGGTGGGCAGCGTCAACGCATCGTCATCTCGATGGCCTTGATCCTGGGTCCCAAGCTCCTGATCGCTGACGAGCCAACCACGGCTCTCGATGTCACCACGCAGGAGCAGATTCTTTCCCTCATCCGGGAATTGCAAAAAAAGCATAATACGGCCGTGATGTTCATCACGCACGATTTCGGAGTCGTTGCCGAAATCGCCGAGCGGATCGTCGTGATGCATCGCGGACGTGTCGTCGAGGTAGGGCGACGCGAGGATATCCTCGCTCATCCGCGACAGGCCTACACGCGCATGCTCGTCTCCTCGGTGCCGAGCTTGATCCCAAAGAAGCGCGAGATGCCGACAGGCGAGATCGTCCTGGACGTGGTCGGGCTGAATAAGACCTACGTCGAAAAGCGCTTCCTTCGCGACGCACGAACCGTGGTCGCGGCGCAGGATGTCAGTCTGACGCTTCGGCGGGGCGAAATCGTTGGTCTGGTCGGTGAATCGGGCTCCGGCAAGTCCACAGTGGCGCGCTGCATCATTCGTCTGATCGACCCGACGTCCGGTGTCATCTGCATCAATGGAAGCGATATTGCGCGCGTCGCAGGGAGCCGGTTGCGTCCGCTGCGTCGGCATTTCCAGATCGTGTTTCAGGACCCGTATCGCTCGCTCAACCCACGGCGACGCGTCGGAGATTCGATTATCGAAGGCTTGGTCAATTTCGGCATGCCGCGCAACCAGGCGCTGGCGAAGGCGGGTGAATTGTTGCGCTTGGTTGGTCTCGCTCCGGAGGTCATGCAACGCTACCCGCACCAGTTCTCCGGCGGGCAGCGTCAGCGCATCTGCGTTGCCCGTGCACTCGCTTTGGCACCCGATCTTCTGGTCGCCGACGAGGCGGTGTCGGCCCTGGACGTCTCGGTGCAGGCGCAGGTATTGAAACTGCTGGAGGAGATTCGTGCAATTACCGGCATTGCGGTGTTGTTCATCACCCACGATCTGCGCGTCGCCGCTCAGATCTGCGACAAGATCGTGGTCTTGCAGAAAGGGCGCGTTGTCGAAGCCGGTCCTGCTGAGATGGTGCTGACTGCGCCGCAGCAGGAATACACTCGCGCCCTCATAAAAGTTGCGCCCGGTCGTCGTTGGGATTTTCAGAATTTCAGACCGGTCCAGTCAAATGGAAGCGGGCTCGGTTAGCGAGGGCAAGCACTCGCGTCTAAAACGTTGGGTTACAGGGGTCCAGTCCCCGCGAATCAATAGACGCGCTCTCTTTCCGATCTCGTTTGCGACAATTGCGATCTGCTGGGGCGTCGCAAGAATTGTCTTGAACGCCGAGCGTCCCGACGGCGTGGAAGTCCCTAACGCGAGACCGACTTCGTGTTCCGAGTAGGGGTAGACGAGTTCTGGCCAATCGAATTCTCCACGCGTTGGCGCACCTTTGGCCGTCGACGACAGCGGAACGCCGGCCGGAGCAAGCATTGGAATCGCCGTGTACACCAGGATGGAACCAACGCGGGCGCGCTGACCAAGTCGGCGGACGTCGCGACGTATCGCACAAATAAGAGCGGGCGAAACCAGTGTACGCCTTGTGCGACTGACACGACTCTACGGCGTTGACGGTATCGTGAAATCGATAATGCCGCCGCGGCTCGCTCGCGCAGCAAAGCCGAAGGCACCAGGAAGACCCGCCTGATCCGAGGCGTGCTTTGCGCGATTTCGTCGCGAAAAGGCAGCATCCTGGGCGCGCACTTCCTGCTTTGACTCAGGCTTGAGCGCTTCTGGTTGCGGCTATGGCCAGGCTCACCAATACGTCGTACTCTAGGCGCATGCACGAAATCAATATGAGCGTGCGGCGGCGGCGATACTTGCTGCTACGCGTCGCCGACGAGCCAGCGCTCGACATATGGCGGTTCTTCCGTGGCGAAGTCCACATAGGCGCTGAACCGCGATGCTCGCTGCTGTGTCCCGTGCGCGGGGAATCATTGCCCCTGACCCCCGCGGAGCTCGCGCTGATCATGACCGTGCCGGCCGACCGCTGGCTGACGACGGCCGAGCTGCAAAACATGGATGGGGAAGCGCGAATGTGCCTGCTCGATCTTGCCAGGCGCGGTGTGCTACTTTGCGACCCGGCGCCAGAGAGCTTGAACGACCTCGTGGATGGCGAAGAAGTGCTCGAGCAGATGCAATGGCATGACGTGGCCGCCGTGTACCAAGCGCATTCTCGCTGGAAAGGCGTGGTCGGGAACAACCTCTTGATGAAGGACGGTGGGGACGCTCATGAAGTGCGGCTCGAAGAGCTGCGCGGAGTGCGAGGCGACCCGCCTCCGCACTTCGTCCAACGATCGGATGCGCAAGAGCGCGTGCCGCTACGCGTTCCGGTGCTGGACGGGCCGTTCTTCGATGCGTTGCTCGCGCGTCGCACGACACGAGCATACAGATCCGAGGAGCCGCTATCCGCGTCCGCGCTCGAGCTCATGCTGTACGCAGTGTTCGGCACCCACGGCATCAAATTTTTTGCGAAGGACATCGCTGCGATCAAGCGCACAAGTCCTTCGGGTGGTGCCTTGCATCCGATCGAGGCTTATGTGCTCGTCATCAACGTCCAGGATATGCCTGCTGGGCTGTACCACTACGAGACGGGAGCGCACGTCTTGGCAGAGCTCGAGCGCATGGATCGCGTAAACGCGCGGAATCTGGCTTGCGAATTCACGGCAGGCCAGACGTACTTCGCGGAAGCACACGCGCTCGTGATCCACGTGGCGCGCTTCGACCGCAACTACTGGAAGTACGCGCAACACCGCAAGGCCTACAAGGCGGTGCTGATGGATTCGGCGCATCTAAGCCAGACGTTTTATCTTACAGCTGCGCACCTCGGGCTGGGTGCGTTCTATACTGTGGCGATCAACGACGCTGATATCGGTTCGAGGCTGCGCCTTAAGCCTGTGCGCGAGGCGGCGATCGCCATTAACGGCTTTGGGATCGCGGACAACGGCCGCGACGACCTGCAGTTCATGCCAGACCCGTACCGGCCCACGGGCATTGGATGACGCGACCGGGTAAAGACACACGCCGCGCTTAACGGCATGTGCTCGCTGCAAACTGAAGAAAGGAGTC
>VBCZ01000356.1 GCA_005889025.1 Betaproteobacteria bacterium | reverse complement strand
GCTCACGCAGAATCGGCAAAGCGACCGTGAAGTTGTCCGCGTATCCGTCATCGAAGGTGATCGCAAGCGCGCGTGCAGGTATGTTGCCCTGGGCGAGCGCAGTTACCGCATCGTCGAGCGGGAGGACATTGAATGACGAGCGAATCCATCGCATTCGTTCGCGAAATACGTCGGCATGTATCTCGTTCGGGAACAACGTGTCCGGACGCTCGTGAACGCGGTGAAAGATCAGGATCGTGAGGCGCCCGCGCGAGCCCTCCGGCGATAATATCCGCAGCAACGGGCGAAACCAGCGTGCTCCCTGGTCAGGGGTGCCCGCCGAACTCAACCTTATCGCGCCTTGCGCTTCGAGCATTCCGTCCTCACTCAGATCCAGACCCGAAAATCACCAGGCGAGCTGAACTCCAAACAGAGTCACGAGAATCACAATCAGTGTTACCGCCCTGATAATGTTCCGCCGCAAGGACTCCATTCTGGCGATCTCTGCCTCGTTTTGTTCGGACACGATCACAACCAGGCGTGGCAAGTCGAGCGCGCTGCCAACGGCGTGGGCAAGGCGTCGGGATATTGTTTGAAGTCCGCGTCGCAGCCCGCTGGAGTCACGGGTGATGACGTCGTTGCCCCACCAGAGATACCACTGCGGTGCTCCGCGCCGATAATAGTCGAGCAGCTTGTCGAAGTCATCGAAGCCGAGGCGGCCGGGCCCGGCGCGCCGGAATTCGATCGAGGTCGGTGACGCGAGAAGCGCATTGCGCAATTCCAGTGCGGCGAGCGGCTCCTCGGTCCCGGCGATCACGGCATAAACGTTATTGTGAACGTCCAGGAAACGCCACTTGGCCTGCTGCCGGTCGTAAACGTCGACAAAGGTATGGCCGTGACCTGCGAACCCATCGAAGGAGAACGCCCATTGTCGGCAAAAAATACCTACGGCGCTTGCGGCGGCGAGATAGACGCGAACATGGTCACTACAATACCCGGCACCAGACACGATGCCGGCGTATGTCGTTGCGAGATCGGCCTGAATAGCGTCGCCTTCTCTGGTTGAATGACGGACAAGCAGACCGACCAGGGCAAGGGCCAGCGGCCAATCGCCCGTGACCCGCGACCGAGCGGCCTGCGCCGCCTGTTCGATTTCGGCGGGAGCGCGCTTGCGTTCGACATGGAAATCAGCCGGTACGGTCGCCGGCGTCCACTGAAAGTCCTCCGGACGGCCCCGTCGCAGCAGAAACGCGTTGCGCACCCGGACCGCCTGATGGTAAGGCAAGGTGAGCTTCCCGAGCCAGCCGGCGGCGGTGAGGAGCGCCAAAACGTCTACGATGCCGAAGCCGCGCATGATTACCAGCACAGTCCCACATAGTGTCCGCGCAACTCGTCGCGGTCGGACAGATTGACGAGATCGAGCACTACTTGGTCAGCTCGGACGTGGTCGATAAGGGCAGCGCAGACACGGCGATCGCCCAATCCGACAACGAGCAGCTCGGATTCGGCGATCACCGTTGCGATATTGTTGTCGAGCAGCTTGGCAATGTGAGGAACATGGCGTTCGATGTATTGCCGGTTCGCGCCGAGCAGGGACGATAGCTGGACCTCGGGATCGTATATGCGCAACTGCATCCCCTTGCCGACAAAATGCTCGGCAAGCAATACGAGAGGGCTCTCGCGCAGATCGTCGGTCCCGGTCTTGAAGGAGAGCCCGATCATTCCGATCTTGCGCTTGCCGGAGACCATCACCTTGGCGATTGCATGGTCGATGTGACTTCGATTTGATACCGCGATGGCGGCTTGCATGGGCAAGTCCACGTCTCGAATCTTGGCGAGGTACATCGTGGCCCGAAGGTCTTTTGGGAGGCAGGAGCCCCCATATGCGAAGCCCGGTTTGAGGTAGGCGGAGGAGATGTTGAGCTGACGATCCTTGCAGACAAGGTCCATGACTTCGAACGGGTCGACCTCGAGCGCCTCACAAAGGCGTGCCGTCTCATTGGCGAAGGTGATTTTTAGGGCGTGGAAATTGTTGCAGCAATACTTGACCATCTCGGCGGCGCGTATGGAAGTCGTGTAGAACTCGCACGGCAGATGCCCGAAGAGCTCCCGCAATTTTGTCGCCGGCGCCTCCGCATTCGCGCCAACGATGGTGTACGGCGGCTTGTCATAATCTCGGATCGACGAACCCTCTCGCAGGAATTCGGGTTGAAAGCAAACGTGGAAATCGACGCCATCCTTCTTGCCGGACTCGGCCTCAATGATTGGAAGAAGCACGTCTTCGACCGTGCCGGGGACGAGTGTCGACCTGAAAACGAACACGTGCGGCACTGTTTTTTCGCGCATTGCGATCCCGACATCCCTGGCGAGTCCAAGCATCGCCGTTTGGTCCTGGCTGCCGTTGGCGGCCGACGGGGTGCCGACGCAGATCAGCGACATCTCGGTCTCCTTCACCGCTTGCCGCGTTTCTCTGGTCACCGAGACAAGGCCACCCGCGGCGACATCAGCCATCAACTGCACCATGCCTTCCTCCACCACCGGTGTTCTGCCGGCGGCGATGAGGTCGAGCTTGGCCTGGTCGACGTCGACGCCAACCACGCGATGGCCGTCGCGTGCAAGACATGCGAGTGACACCGCGCCCACATAGCCTAGTCCGAAAATGCTTACCTGCACTGGAGTTACACCTGGTTAAAATTGTTGCGACATTTGCTCGCGACTCGGCCGAGATAGCGAGCGCTCAATGATACCGTCAAGACGTTGCATCGACCTTTCCCACGCGTGATGAGATAACATCCGCGCGCGACCCGCATGCGACAGCCGCATTAGCTCGATGGGGTCATCGGTCACGCGAAAAATCATCTCGACGTATTCCTCCGGGGTTGAGGCCACCAGCAGATGCTCCGGACTCGACGCGTCCACCCCGCCCGCAGCCACGCCGCTGGTTACAACCGGTGTGCCTGTCGCCATTGCCTCGAGGATCTTGTTCTGCGTACCGCGGGCAATGTTAAGCGGAGCTACCATCAAGGCCGCCCGTCGCAGGAACGGGCGCACGTCGGCCACCGACCCTGTCACGGTGACGCCCGGAAGCTTGCCGAGACGCCGCACAGCGGGGGAAGGATCGGCACCAACGATGACGAGCTTCAAGGCAGGCCGCTTGGCCTGCAGGCGCGGCAGTATCTTGGCACAGAAGTCGATCATGCATTCCTGATTCGGGTAATAGTCCATGCGACCGACGAACGCGATGGTAAGCGGATCGTAGGTCTCACCATCCGGTGAAAAATAGGTGTTGTCGACGCCGTTCGGAAACCAATCGGAAGGGACACCGGTGCCATAGCCTTCGAACGTCTCCCATTCGGCCCGCGTTGTTGCTGTGCACATATCGAAGCGCGCCGCAAGACGCCTCTCGGCGCGCTCGAGCTTCATGCCTTCAAGGTAGTAGCCCAACGAGACGGGAAACGGTTTGTAACCACCGTACTCGAGCCATTTCTGCGAGTCCATGTCGCCAAAATCGAGAATCTTTGGAGTGCCTCCCGCGTCTTCGACGTACTGCGCTACCGACGAGCAGTGGACGAAGATAAGATCGAAGCGTTCCTTTCGGAGCAGATCGTTGACCCGGTGGGCAAGGCGAGGCGAGTAGAAGAAACCCATCGACGAAGGCGTCGGCGTCGGCAGCCGAGCCACCATCCGCAGCGCCTGCACCCAGTCGCGCACCCGCCCGATCTCATAACGGCCGCAATATTGCGCCAGGCCCTCCCCTTCTTTTGCTTCCTGTTCCGACCGGGCAAGCGACGCGACGGTCACTTGGTGTTGACGCGACAGATGCCGAATCGTATTGAAGGGTCGGATCTTGCCGCCACGCTTTGGAGGAAACGGAAAACGATGGCATACATACAGGATCTTCACGCTGCCATCACCTTCATTTCATCCGTCACGTCTGACGCGCCGCGTGCATCGAGATACATTCGCGCCCAGATCTCGAAGTTGAGCAGTGCCAGCAGTCGATCGGTGCCGTCGATACGATTGTGCTCGTGCGCCGAGATCAGGCTTGCGATCTCCGGATAACGAAAAAGCCCGCGGGTCCGCACAGACCTTTCGGACAGGAGGTCGTGCAGGAGGGGCGAAAGATCGCCTTTGAGCCATGCTCCCATCGGCGTTCCGAAACCGCGCTTCTTTCGATCGAGGATATCCTGTGGCAGTACCCCTTTCAGCGCCGCTTTCATGGTGTGCTTCAGGCGACCGCCTCGAACCTTGATGCTCTCCGGGATCTGGGCCGCCAGCTCGACGAGCTCGTGATCGAGCA
>VBCZ01000351.1 GCA_005889025.1 Betaproteobacteria bacterium | reverse complement strand
TGTCTACGTTCCGAATGTCGCGTCCAACGAGGTCTACGTCATCGACCCGGCGACCATGAAAGTCGTCGACCGCTTCAGGGTCGGCGTCAATCCCCAGCACGTCGTGCCTTCATGGGACTTGCAGACCCTGTGGGTGGCCAACAACGCCGAGGGCCGCACCGACGGCACACTGACGCCGATCGACCCGAAGACCGGCAAGCCCGGACCCGCGATCAAAGTCGACGATCCCTACAACATGTACTTCAGTCCCGACGGACAATCGGCGATCGTGGTGGCCGAGGCGCTCAAGCGGCTCGACTTTCGCGACCCCCAAACCATGAAGCTGCAGTTCTCGGTTCCGACGCCGCAGTGCGACGGCATCAACCACGCCGACTTCACGATCGATGGTCGCTATGCGATTTTCACCTGCGAGTTCGACAAGGCGCTCGCCAAGGTCGATCTGGTCGAGCGCAAGGTGATCGGCTATCTCAAGCTTTCCAAGGGCGGCATGCCGCAGGACATCCGCGTCTCTCCGGACGGCAAGCTGTTTTACGTCGCGGACATGATGGCCGACGGCGTCTTCGTGATCGACGGCGACGCGTTCAGGGAGATCGCGTTCATCGCGACAGGTGTCGGCACACATGGGCTCTATCCCAGCCGCGACGGGAAGAAGCTCTACGTATCCAATCGCGGCTCGAACAAGATCCATGGCAGGCCGCACGGCAAGGGCAGCGTATCGGTAGTCGACTTTGCCACGCGCAAGGTCGAAGCGACGTGGCCGATTCCCGGCGGAGGCAGCCCCGACATGGGCAACGTCAGCGAAGACGGCAAGACCTTGTGGCTTTCGGGCCGCTTCGACAACGTGGTGTATGCGATCGACACGGCAAGCGGCCAGGTCAGGAGCGTGCCGGTCGGCAAGGAGCCGCATGGCCTGACGGTCTGGCCACAACCCGGGCGCTATTCGCTGGGACACACCGGGAATATGCGTTGAAGCGAATCGAGCCGTGCGCGCAAAGGCAAGCCCGCCGCATGCCCGCGCGGATGGTTTTGCAACCGGGATGCCATCGCCGGGCCGGACGGTATATGGCGCGGCGGGGACGTAACAACGTCACTTAGTGCCTTGGAGCGATCGGATGTCGGGGTCCGGGTCGGCCCGCTTCCTCGCCGCGAAGCATTTACCTTTCTGGCACGCTAGTTGCAAAACATTCGGACCGCGCCGCGGATGCGGCCGTCGCTGCTCGCCCCTTGAGCGTCGTTTCCCATCGGAGGCAGGAAGCCGGTAATGAGCGAAGGACCGAAATCGATGGCCGGCTCCAAGGGCGGAAAAAGCCCGGATTGGACCGCTTCGCGCGCCGTTTTTGTCCGGAGCTTCGTCGGACAAGCCGTGGCAGTGGTCGCACTCGCCCACGTCGTCTTGCTGCCGCTTTTCTACGCCGGATTGTTGTCGGCCCCGCAGTTTGCGCTGGGAGCGCTCGCCTTTTGTGGCATAGGGATCGGAATGATCGCCGCCCGGCTGGCGCATTTACTGACGGATCTGCATGGGGTGCTGCTCCATTTCGGTGCAGACCCAGTCCCCAAATCGACTCGCCGAGGGGGTTGGGGGCGAACCCTCCAGCAGCTCATCCGCGATTTCAAGTACGCGCATCGCCAGACCGTCGAAACACTCCGGCGGCTCAAGTCGGCATACGAGGACGGCCAGCGCGAAATCACCGCGAGCCAAAGCGTCGCGCAGCAGCTCACCCGCGCGCAACGCATCGCTCATGTCGGCAGCTGGGAATGGGAGCGCGCCTCCGATCGCGTCGCATGCTCCGACGAAATGCATCACATTCTCGGCGTCGATCCTCGCCGCTTTCACCCGACGCCGGGGGCGATTCAGGCGCTCGTACACGCGGACGATCGCCGCGCCTTTCGGCGCTGGCTCATCAAGCTGGCGACCGGGACCCCGCAGCAGGGTCTCGACGTTCGCGTTGTGGCCCCCGCCGGAGAGCTGCGCCACGTGCACATCCTCGGCGAGGCGCTGGTCGGTGCAACGGGTCGGATCGAGGGTGTCGCCGGCACGCTCCAGGACGCGACTGAACGCACGCGGGCGATCCAGCAAATCCATCGCCTGGCGTATTTCGATGTCCTGACCGAACTGCCGAATCGCTCGCGTTTCCACGAAAAGCTGGCCGAGACGCTCGATTCCGCGAAACGCAATGCCACCCCGTTCGCGATCATGTTTCTCGATCTGGATCACTTCAAGCGCATCAACGACACCCTCGGCCATGCGGTCGGCGACGACCTTCTGCGCATCATCGCGCAGCGGCTCACCCGCGGGCTCCGCCTGGAAGACATCGCGGGGCTCACGCCCGGCAAAGCGCTGGAGCGCGACGTATGCCGTCAGGGCGGCGACGAGTTCATCGTCCTGTTGAACGGCGTGGCAACGGAGCCGGACGCCACGCGCGCTGCCAACCGGCTGCTTGAAACACTTGCCCAGCCGATCGTTATCGGCGAGCAGGAGATATTCGTATCGGCGTAGATCGGAATCGTCCTGTATCCGCGAGACGGGGACGACCTCGACTCGCTTCTGAAGAACGCCGACGTTGCGATGTATAACGCCAAATCGGAGGGCCGCAACCGCTTCTTTTTCTACAACGACTCGATGCGCGCCGCGACTGCGCAGCGCCTTTCCATCGAGCATGATTTGCGAAGGGCGATCGAGGGCGAGCAGTTCGAGCTGCATTATCAGCCGCAGATCAACGTCAGCACCGGCCAGGTCGTCGGCATCGAGGCGCTGATACGCTGGAATCACCCTACACTCGGGCTGCTCGCACCGAGCAATTTCATTCCGGTCGCCGAGGAAGCGGGACTGATCATGGCGATCTGGGAATGGGTGCTCGTGACCGCGCTTATCCAGCACAACGCCTGGCGCCAGCAGGGGCTGCCGGCCGTCACCATTGGCGTCAATCTTTCGAGCGTTCAGTTCAGCGACCCCGGGCTCGCCGAGCGCGTGCGGGAGATCGCGCGGGTGGTGGGCGTACCGCTGGATTGTCTCGAGCTCGAGGTGACCGAATCGATGCTGATGGTCGATTTCGACGCCGCCTTGAAAACGCTGACCGCGCTGCGTGCGATGGGCGTCAAGATCGCCATCGACGATTTCGGCACCGGCTATTCGTCGCTGTCGTATCTGCGCCGGCTGCCGCTGGACAAGCTGAAGCTCGATCAGTCGTTCATTCGCGATGCCGGCGAGAGCGAGGGGGACGCGGCAATCACGCGCGCCATCGTCGCCATGGCGCAGAGCCTCCATCTCACGGTCGTCGCCGAAGGCGTCGAAACGCAGGCGCAAATCGATTTCCTGGGCAGTCTCGGCTGCACGACAATGCAGGGCTTTCTGCTGAGTCGACCGCTGCCGGCGCCGGCAATCGCCGAGATCCTGCGCGAAAACCGTGCGGCGTCCGCACAGCCTATCGCCGATTCGAGGGATCCGCTCTGGGCTTCGATCATCCAATCCAAGGCGCACTCGCACTAGGCTCGCCATTCTCTTGAGGCGAGCGCATGCGTTATTGCCAAAGGGTGCGCGAAAGGATCGTCCTTCAGCGCCGCGATGCGGCACCGGCCGGCCGTGGTTCCCAGTGTCCTTCGGTGAAGTGGTAGCGGCCGTCTTTCTCGTCCCACTGGTCAGGAACCCAGCGCGCACCGCGCTTATCCTTCAGTAGCCTTCCCGGCACCCATACGTGCTTGTGCCCGCGCTCGTTCCACGACCAGTAGCCAGGCGCCCAGACGTAACCGGCCTTGTGCTTGGGGATCGTCTCGGTTCGCGGCGGCGGGGGCGCTACGCTGCTCTCGCGGTCGCTCTTCGCGTATACGCCTGGAGCCGCAAGCCATACCAGCGCCATCACCAGCGCGAAAGCGGCATTTCGTGTTCTCCCCCGACGCATGTGCGCTCCGCGAAAATCGACGCGATGAACGGACGTTGCACTTTTTTGCGCGCCGGCGCAATCGGACGGCACTGTAAGTCTTGTAGGCGCGGGGCCTACGGTGACTGAGAAAAGAGCCTGCGAAGAAAAGCTCCAGGAGAAATCGCGTCACTACCGGCCGACGCCCGTGGCAGCGCCCATCCGGAAAATTAGGTTATACCTTTGAACGATGGTCGGGCAAGCGGGGGCAGGTCCAAAAAATCCTGCGCTGATCGCTACCCAGCCGGGCAAAACAAAGGCCCGCGAAGCGCGGGCCTTGAATGTCGCGGATCGAAGCTTGGGTTACGCGTTCATTTTAATTGGGCGCGAATCTCGCCGCCCGGATTGGCAGCGGTGTGCACGTTGACGTACGTATTGCCCGCCTTGAAGCTCGCGTATTGCGCGTCGCGCTCTTGGTCATCGGCACGATAACCGGCCCATTGGCACCCGCCGCTCCCTCGTGGATGTGCGCCGCGGTGGGCGTCATTCCTGTGACGGTGATGCTGCCGCTCACGGTGTGGTCGTCCTTGATGGTGATCGTGCCCGTGCCCTTTGCGGAGGTGGTCACCGGTGGCACCTCGTTGCTCCCGGTAAGAGTCACGTTCATTGCGCCGCCGGACATGCTGCCCATGCCCATGCCACCCATCTGCGTCGAGGTACATCCCCCGATCGCAAGCAGGCCGGTGACAACCGCAACCGATCCCGCGATTTTCCACTGTTGCAAACTTGTCTTCATACGGTCTCCTCCGATGTTGTTGGCTTTTCCACGGCTATCCGACGGCCGTCCGTATACGACATTTGCGGCCGTTATCGATCATACACCGGCCGACCCCGCGGGTCGTCATCGATAGGGTAGCTCGCGTGGCACGGGTCCCTCAGGACGCCAGCCGCTTGTCCAGTCATATCCGTGGGTGCGGTGTTTTAGCTGCCGCT
>VBCZ01000355.1:39323-58860 GCA_005889025.1 Betaproteobacteria bacterium | reverse complement strand
CCGCCGCCAGGGCGTCCCGGCGAAAATCGTTGGGATACGCGCTCCCGCGCGCTCGCAGGGCAGCAAGCTTGGCACGCCGCTCGGCGATGATCTGATTTTCATCCTGTGGCGCCTCGGGTCCGTCAGGCGGACCTTTCTTGTCGTCGGTCGACATTCCTACACTCCCTGCTTGAGGCTCGCCGCGATGAAATCGTCGAGATCCCCGTCCAGCACCGCCTGCGTATTGCCGACTTCGTAATTCGTGCGAAGGTCCTTGATGCGCGATTGGTCGAGGACATACGAGCGGATCTGATGGCCCCAGCCGATGTCGGTCTTGGAATCTTCCAGCTTTTGCTGCTCCGCCTGACGCTTGCGCACCTCGAGCTCGTAGAGCTTCGACTTGAGCATTGCCATGGCCTCCGCTCGATTTCGGTGCTGCGAGCGGTCGTTCTGACACTGAACGACGATATTCGTCGGAAGATGCGTAATCCGCACCGCGGAATCGGTCTTGTTGATGTGCTGCCCGCCGGCGCCCGACGCACGAAAGGTGTCGATGCGAAGCTCGGCCGGATTGATCTCCACGTCGATGCTCTCGTCGACCTCCGGGTAGACGAACACGCTTGCAAACGACGTATGCCGGCGTGCGTTGGAGTCGAACGGACTCTTGCGCACGAGACGATGCACCCCCGTTTCCGAGCGGAGGTAGCCGTACGCGTAGTCCCCGTCGACCTTCACGCTCGCGCTTTTGATCCCTGCGACCTCGCCCGCGGATTCCTCGAGAATCTCCGTCCTGTAGCCCTTGCGTTCGCAATAGCGCAGGTACATGCGCAGCAGCATCGCCGCCCAATCCTGCGCTTCGGTGCCGCCGCTTCCCGCCTGAATATCGATAAAGCACGGATTCGGATCCATCGGATTGTGAAACATCCGGCGGAATTCCATGTCGGAAACGATGCGCTCGAGCGCCGACACGTCGCCGGCCACGGCTTCGAGCGTCGCGTCGTCGCCCTCGCTCTTTGCAAGCTCGAACAGCTCGGCACCGTCCTTCAGACGCGCATCGAGATCGATCAGCCTCCCGACCACATTATCGAGCTGTTTTTTTTCCTTGCCGAGCTCCTGCGCGCGTTTGGGATCATTCCAGATCTTCGGATCCTCGAGCTCCCTGACGACCTCGGCGAGCCGCGTCGACTTCACCTCGAAGTCAAAGATACCTCCGCAAATCGACGGCACGCTGCTGGAGATCGTCGAGTACGTTCGCGGTCTGATTGATTTTTTCGGCTTCCATGCGCGTTTTCCTGCAATCGTCGGCTGGATATTATACCCGGCCCGCATCACGCCCCCGTTGAAATACGCTCGCCGCTCGTTTCCCTTGAACGCCGGAATCCCCTATGATATGCGGGCTGTTCGAGCACGCCGTCCGCCGTGCTGAACGCGCGGCGCGAACCCCTCTGGCGCCGATGTGAAATCCGGAGCAAACATGGCCCTGCTTTTGGTCAACAATCAGCGTTACACCGTCGATCTGCCGGCTGACACGCCGTTGTTGTGGGTGTTGCGCGACCATCTCAATCTGCCGGGCACCAAATACGGCTGCGGAATGGCGCTTTGCGGCGCGTGTACCGTGCACATCGACGGCCTGCCGACGCGATCCTGCACGTTGCCGCTTTCGTTGCTCAAGCCCGGCGCGCGGATCACGACCATCGAGGGCCTGAAGACGAAAGAAGGCAAGGCCGTTCAGACGGCGTGGGAAAAGCTCGACGGTCCGCAATGTGGCTACTGCCAATCGGGACAAATCATGTCCGCGTCGGCGCTGCTTGCCAGCAATAGGAACCCGAGCGATGCCGACATCGATGCATCGATGGCGGGGAATATCTGCCGCTGTGCGACGTACGTGCGCATCCGCGCCGCGGTCCACGAGGCGGCAAAGTCGATCGGCTGAGCCTTGGACGCGAACAAGCGAAGGGCAATGTCCGATTCAATCATTCCTAGCTCCAGCCGACGTCGTTTCCTCAGACACTCGGCAACTGCAGCCGCAGGGTTCACGCTGGGGTTCTATCTGCCGCGCGATGCCATGGGACAAGCGGCGGGACCCGGCCAGGCCGGCAGCCGCGCACCGGCGGCGGGCGCGTGGGAGCCTAACGCGTTCGTGCGCGTCGGCGGCGACAACACCGTCACCGTGATCGTCAAGCATCTCGAAATGGGGCAGGGAACATTCACGGGGCTGCCCGCGATCGTCGCCGACGAGATGGACGCGGCGTGGACACAGATTCGCGTCGAGGCGGCGCCGGCGGACGCCGGGCGCTACAACAATCTCCTCTGGGGACCCGTGCAGGGAACGGGCGGCTCGACCGCCCTTGCCAATTCGTTCGAGCAGCTGCGCAAAGCGGGCGCTGCTGCACGCGCGATGCTGGTGGGCGCTGCGGCCAAGCAATGGAACGTTGCGGCCGATACCATCATGGTCAAGCAGGGCGTAGTCACGCATGCGTCGGGCAGGAAGGCGACCTTCGGCCAGCTGGCGGCCGCGGCGGGCACGCAGCCGGTCCCGAGCGATGTCAAGCTCAAGGACCCGAAGGATTTCGTCTATATCGGCAAAGGCGCTCCACGCACGGATTCGAGGGCGAAATGCAACGGAACCGCGATGTTCACGCAGGACGTGCGCCTGCCCAATATGCTCACTGCGGTAGTCGCGCATCCGCCGCGTTTCGGCGCGAAGGTCGCCAGGTTCGATGCTTCGCAGGCAGCGAAGGTCCCGGGCGTCAAATACGTCGTCGAGGTTCCCAACGGAGTCGCCGTGCTTGCGACGAGCTTCTGGCAGGCGAAGAAGGCGCGCGACGCGCTCAAGATCGAGTGGGACGAATCGGGGGCATTCAAGCGCTCGCCCGCCGACATCATGGCCGACTACAAGAAGCTGGCAGCCACGCCCGGCAGGGTTGCTCGCAACGACGGCGATACGGTCAAGGCGCTCGCGGGCGCGGCAAGAACCTTCGACGGCGCGTTCGAGTTTCCTTATCTCGCGCATGCGACCATGGAGCCGATGAACTGTGTGGTCAACTTAAGCGCCAACAGTTGCGAGGTATGGAACGGCGAGCAATTCCATACGGTCGACCAGGGCGCGATTGCGGAGGCGGTCGGACTTAAAGCGCAGCAAGTCAAGATCAACCAGATCTTTGCCGGCGGCAGCTTAGGCCGGCGCGCCAATCCCGCGTCCGACTTCGTGCGCGAGGCGGCTTATGTCGCCAAATCGATCAAGGGCGCCGCACCGGTCAAGCTGGTCTGGACGCGCGAGGACGATATGCAGGCCGGCTACTATCGTCCGATGTATTACCACACCATTCGCGCCGCCCTCGACGAAAGAGGAGATGTCGTCGCATGGCAGCAACGCATCGTCGGGCAATCGATTCTTGCCGGTACCGCGTTCGAGCCTATGCTAGTCAAGGACGGTGTCGACGCGACGTCGGTCGAAGGCGCCTCGACCCTGCCGTATGCGATCCCCAACGTGTTTGTCGATCTCCATTCGCCCAAGCTGGCTGTGCCCGTGCAGTGGTGGCGCTCGGTAGGCTCGACGCATACTGCGTTCTCGACCGAGACTTTCATCGATGAGCTGGCGACCGCGGCCGGCAAGGACCCGGTCGAGTTTCGCCGGTCGCTGCTCGGCGCGAAGCCGCGCCATCGCGCCGTTCTGGAGCTTGCCGCCGAGAAGGCCGGATGGACGGCTCCGCTTGCGGCAACGCCCGGTTCCCGGCGCGGCCGCGGCGTCGCGGTACACGAGTCGTTCAACACCTATGTAGCGCAGGTTGCCGAGGTCACAGTGACGCCGGACGGCAAGTTCAGTGTCGATCGCGTCATTTGCGCCGTGGATTGCGGGATCGCAGTGACGCCGGACGTCGTGCGCGCACAGATGGAGGGGGGGATCGGTTTCGGGCTATCGGCCGCGCTGTACAGTGAAATCAGCCTCAAGGACGGGGTGGTCGAGCAGAGCAACTTCCATCAATACCCGGTGCTTCGGATCGGCCAGATGCCCAAGGTGGAAGTGCATATCGTCGCATCGAACGAAAAGCCGAGCGGCGTCGGCGAGCCTGCCACGCCGGTGATTGCACCGGCGGTCGCCAATGCGATTGCTGCCGCCACGGGCAAGCGCCTACGCACCCTCCCGCTGACGCTGGCCTAGAAAGTGCTTTAGGTGGCGCGTACCGGCGCGACTTGCCGGCGCGCCGCGGGCGCGGACAGGGAGGGACGACTGTGATATCCAAGGCAATGGTGCAGCTTGTCGCGCTTGCGCTCGTCGCGTTGGCGTGGCCGCTCGATGTGGCCGCCGCCGATCCAGGCGTAACGCCTTCCACGATTGTCATTGGCCAGTCGGCCGCGTTTTCGGGGCCTGCTTCGGAGCTGGGCAACGAAATGCGCGCCGGCGCGACGGCGTATTTTCGTATGATCAACGCCGCGGGCGGCGTGAACGGCCGCAAGATCGAGCTGCGCTGGCTCGACGACGGCTACGAGTCGGACCGCGCGGCGGCGAACACCAAGAAGCTGATCGACGACGGAGTCTTTCTGCTGTTTGGATACGTGGGAACGCCGACATCGAACGCGTCCAAGCCCATTTTCACGGCAGCCAAGGTCCCCTTTGTCGGCCCCTTTACGGGTGCCGAGTCGCTGCGCAATCCGTTCAACCGCTACATCTTCAACGTCCGTGCGAGCTACTACGACGAGACCGAAAAAATCGTCGGCCAGATGACCGGACAGACGCTCGACAAGATCGCCGTTTTCTATCAGAACGACGACTACGGCAAGGCCGGGCTGGCCGGAGTCGAGCGCGCGATGGAACGGCGCAAGCTCAAGATCGTCGCCACCGGAACGGTGGAACGCAATACCGTCGACGTTGCCGCCGCGGTGAAGTCCATCAGCAAAGCGGAACCGCAGGCGGTCGTGATGATCTCCGCTTACAAGTCGTGCGCGGCATTCATCAAGGCGATGCGCGCCGCCGGCTTCAACCCGCAATTCATGAACGTTTCGTTTGTCGGCAGCAAGGCGCTCGCCAAGGAGACCGGACCCGAAGGGCGAGGCGTCGCCATTTCGCAAGTCATGCCGTTTCCGTGGAACATCGGCGTGCCGGTAGTCAAGGAATACCAGCACCTCCTCGAGGCTGCCACCGCCAAGCAGGAATACGCGTTCGGCAGCCTCGAAGGCTTCATCGCCGCCAAGGTGCTCGTGGAAGGCTTGCGCCGAGCCGGAAGCGACCTTACACGAGAAAAATTAATCAGCGCCATGGAAACCATTCGCGACTTCGACTTCGGTGGCTACTGGATCACGTTCACGCCCACGAACCACAACGGTTCGAAATTCGTCGAGCTCACCGTCATCGGCAAGGATGAGCGGTTCCTGCGCTAAGCGAACCTATCGATAGTTGCGCGAGTGCCTGACAGTACCCTGTCATTTCGGCCCTTCGACTACGCGCAGAGCCTGCCCTGAGCCTGCCGAAGGGGCAGGCCGCAGCGGGAATCCAGCGTCGTTTACCAAAAAGGCACTTGGATCCCCGCTTTCGCGGGGATGACAAACTTGGAGATATCGTCATTCCCCGCCCCGATTAAAGCACCGGAGGGTATGTTCCAGCGGAATCCAGCTGTTCCAGCGGAATCCAGCGGAATCCGGCGGGTCCAGCGGAATCCAGCGGAATCCGGCGGTTCCAGCGGAATCGGCGTCGTGTACGAAAAGTTCTCGTCATTCCCGCGCAAGCGGGAATCCATTTCCGGTTGCAAAAGGCAATTAGATCCCCGCTTTCGCGGGGATGACAAACTTCGAGGTATCGTCATTCCCGCCCTTCGACGCTCAGGACAGGCTGCAGCGGGAATCCAGCGTCGTTTACAAAGGCATTTGAATCCCCGCTTCCGCGGGGACGACGAGAAACGCTAGGTAATTTGCGATAAGCTCAACAAGCCGCCTATGCTGCGGCTGAAATATGAATACGCCGCCGGAATTCGAACCGGGCGTCACGCTGCCGACAGCGCTAGTCTCGGAGGCGCTCTGCTTCGTCTGGCGCGACGACAAGATACTCGCGCGCGCCGTCGACCCTCCGGAGCTGCCGACGCTCGCCGACGTAATGCGTCTCGGCATCGAGGGTGCAAGACACTATCTCGGCCGTTACCGCGGTGTCGATTGCGTCGCGTTCAGAGTGGATGCCGATTCGGCAGAGCCGGCGGGCTGGCAATGGCGCGGGCTGCGCTCGCTGTTCCTGCGGCTGCCCGACGCGCTGCTCGCGATTGCCGGGCGGGCGTACCAGGTTACGGAGTGGGATCGAAGCCACCGCTTCTGCGGACGCTGCGGGACCGAGATGCGTCACAAGCCGGACGAGCGCGCCAAGCAATGCCCCGCGTGCGGCCATGTCGTCTATCCGCGCGTTTCGCCCGCGATGATGGTGCTGGTCACGCGCGGCCGCGAGCTGCTGCTCGCGCGAGCAAACCGGTTTCCCAATGCGATGTACAGCGCGCTCGCCGGATTCGTAGAGCCCGGCGAATCCATCGAGGATTGCGTGCACCGGGAAGTGCGGGAGGAAGTGGGAATCGAGGTAAAGGACCTGAAGTACTTCGCGAGCCAGTCGTGGCCGTTTCCGCATTCGCTGATGATCGCTTTCACTGCCGAATACGCCAGCGGCGAGGCCCGGCCTTGCGACGCCGAGATCGTCGATGTTAAGTGGTTTTCACTCGATGCGCTGCCGCAACTGCCGGGGCCGGTCAGCATTTCGCGCAAGCTGATCGACGCGACGGTGGCGAGGCTGGCCCGGACTTAAGGCTGCGCCCCTAGCCGTGTGCGGCGTAAAGAAGCTTCGGCAACCAGAGGATGATGGCGGGAAAGACGATGCATAGGGTGAGGCCCAACGCCTGCAGGCCGATGAAAGGGATTGCCGAGCGGAAGATCATCGCCATGCTGATTTGGGGCGGCGCTACGCTCTTCAGGTAAAACAGCGAATACCCGAATGGAGGACTGAGAAAAGCCATCTGCATATTCACCATGAAAATGACGCCGTACCAAAGTCCCACGTCGCCCGAAGCTACGCCCGGCAATCCAAAAGCGCCGGCAAAGGACAGGCTCTTCATGATCGGCAGGAAGATCGGCACCGTCAGCAGCAGAATGCCCACCCAGTCGAGGAACATGCCGAGGATGAACAGCACGACCATCATCAGGAACAGGATGCCGTAGGGCGGCAGCCCGGTCGCGAGGATCAGATCCGAGACGAACGTCTGGCCGCCCTTGACGATGAAGAACCCCACGAACATCGTCGCGCCAAAGAAAATCCACATCACCATCGCTGTCGCCTTGAGGGTCGCAAGCGATGCGTCGTAAAGAGCGACCCACGTCAGCCGCCGATGCAGCGCAGCGACCACGAGCGCGCCGAAGGTCCCAACGCCGGCGGCTTCGACCGGAGTCGCGATCCCGAAGAAGATGATTCCCAGCACCAGCAGAATCACCAATACCGGAGTAATCGTGTTCCGCAGCAGCCGTAGTTTCTCGCGGAAGCTCACCCGCTCCTCGGCTGGCAGCGCGGGCCCGAGCTTCGGATTGACGTAGCAGCGCAGTGTCACATAGCCGATGTAGATGCCCGACAGAAGCAGGCCGGGGAACACGGATCCCACCAGCAGTTCACCCAAGGACTGCTGCGCGACCACCGCATAAACGATGGCCATGACGGACGGCGGGATCAGGATACCCAACGTCCCCCCCGCCAGGAGCGCGCCACACGCGAGCTTGGGTTCGTAGCCACGCTTAAGCATCGCCGGCAACGCGATCATGCCCATCGTGACCTCGGTTGCGCCGACAACACCCACCATCGCCGCGAGTACCGTGCAGGCCAGCACCGTCGCCGAAGCGAGCCCACCCTTCAGCGCGCCGAGCCACTTGTAAATTACATCGAACAACTCCTCGATGATCCCGGCTTTCTCCAGCACGGCTGCCATGAAGATAAACAGCGGCACGGCCGACAGCTGGTAGTCCGTCATGAACGGGAAGATCCGTGACGGCAGCATGTTGAGGATCGCGCCGTTCCCGAACACGAATAGGAAGATCACCGCCAGGCTGCCGGTGCAAAACGCCATCGGCAAGCCGAGCATGAGCAACAGCCCCAGCGAGCCGAACAGGAGGATGGTGAGCCAGCCGATGCCTATTTCGAGACCCATGGCTTCAGGCCGCCTTGCGCGTGAGAATCATGACGTCCTTGATCAGCTTGGAAATGCCCTGCAGCACCAGCAGCGCGGCGCCGATCGGCATCGTGAGCTTCACCGGCCAGTATTGGATGCCCCACTCCGTGAACGAATGCTCGCCCACGGAAATCGAGTCCATGGCAAACCGGATCGTCGTCCACAGCATCGTGACCGTGAAAATAAAAAAGAACACCGAGGTGATGATGTCGGCGATCGCCTTGCCGCGCACCGAAAACTGCGCATAGATGACGTCGACGCGGACGTGCTGATCCTCGCAGTATGCGAACGCGCCGGAGAGCATGTACTGCATACCGAACATCAGGAACATGCTCTCGTGCAGCCAGTTGGTGGGGGAGTTGAACACGAACCGCGCTATTACCTCGTAGTAGTACCAGAACACCGCGATCAACGCCCAGTACGCGACATACTGGCCGATGTTGGTGCTGACTCGATCGATCGTGTCGGTAAACCTGCTGTGGACGGCAAGCGTCGCGTGCACCGAGGAAGAGTCCGGATGGATCGCCTCGATCGAGGGCTCGGCGAGCTCGAGTGCGCGGCGCCTGCGCACGAGCCCGGGCAGCAGGACGGCATCGACCAGCAGCATCACCGCGAGTGCAATCGCGCCGTACCGGGCCCAGTCTTTCCAACGGTCGCGCACGGCCTTCGCGGCCTGATACTCGGTCTCGAGCTTGCCTTGCTCCACTTCGGCGCGCTGTAGTTCCTGCTTCGCCTCCGGGCTCGCCTCGACGCCTTGCGGCGGCTGCGCGCGTTTGACGGCAAACTGGGCCTGCTCGAGCGCGGCGAAGGTACGCGACTCGTCGTCGCGGACTTCGCGGATCTGGCCGTTGCAGTACAGAACGGCGAGAAACACCGGGATGAACGCTAGCCCCCAGGCACTCCTCAGATAAAAGCGATGGATCCCGAGGAAGCCTGACAAAAGCCAGAACATGTAGGCGATGAACAGCGAGGGGCGGCGGTCGGGCGGATTGCGCCGCTGGCGCGCGGTGAGAAATATCGCGATCAACGGGAAAAGAACGAGTCCCGCCCAATAGAGCCAATGAGGCAGTACGAAACTCAGGCTGGGCATAGGCGGCGACGTCGCAAGAATCTTCAATACGGCGGAGGCGCCTTCTAAGGCGCCTCCGCGTTCGTTGCACAGGATCCGCCGGAATCGCGGGCCCGCCTTTGCGCTACGCTTCGATCTTCAGACCCTTGTACATGTCCGGCGTGACATAACCGATTGTGTGCGACTCCATCAGCTCGAGCTGCATTTTGAACAGGCGCGCCGCGTCGTGGTCCTTGTTCGCCCACTTGAACCAGATGGGCGTGGCGATGCGCTGCCACTTCGGCAAGTCCTCGAGCGGCATCCGATTGATCTGCGTCCCGGCCTTCTCGAACTTGCCCCAAGCTTCGAGGTCGGCCTTCTGAATCGCGGCGTGGTGCACGTTGGAATACACCTGGACTTCGTCGTCGAGCCAGCCCTTCATTTTGGCCGAGAGCTTGTTGTGTACGTCCATGCGCACGACAAAGTCCATCAGGTCGACCGGCTGATAAATCGACTCGAGGCCCGGCGGGCCGGTCCAGATGAATTTCGAGACTTGCTGGAAGCCCAGGTCCCAATTCACTGCAGGACCGGTGTAATCCGCAGCCTCGATCGTGCCTTTTTCGAGCGCGGAGAACACTTCGCCGCCGGGCAGCAGCGTGGTCTTGGCGCCGGCCGCAGCGAAGCCTTCGGCGATCATCCCGCCGGGCACGCGCAGCTTCAGATCCTTGAAGTCTTCGATGGTGCGAATCGGCTTCTTCGAGTGGGGCCCTGTTTGTCAAAGATCTCGCGGGTAACCTTGAGTCCGTCCTTGCTGTAAAAGAACATCTCCCACTCGTGCGGATAACGCAACCCCATCAGGTACGAGGACAGGAACGCGGTCGCCCGCAGCTTGCCTGCACAGTACAGCGTGAACGAATTCATCGCTTCCAGCACGCCGTTCTTGACGCCGTCGATCAATTCGAAATCGCCGACGACTTCCTTGGCCGCGAACGGCTTGAAATCGAGCTCGCCGCCGGTCTTTTCCTTGATCGTCCCGCACCAAGTCTTGAATGTCTGTAGCCCCACGCCCGCGGGCCACGACGTTTGAACCTTCCACACCGTGGTTTCGGCGGCGGCCGCATTACGAATGAACGGTGCCGACAAAGCAGCGGTGCCGACCGCGGCGGCCGCGGTCTTGAGCGCACGACGCCGGCTCGGTTGCTCGATCGGTTGCTCGCTGTCGTGCTCCTTACTTTCCGTTTTCATCGTTCCTCCTATGGATCTCCGACGCAATTTCACACCGGTCTTGACTGCCGGAGCCCGTATGTTGCCCGCACCCTTGCGCGACCGCAAGCCTTCCATGTCCCGCGGCTGGGTTCGCCTTTGCTAAAATGGTCGCCTATTTCGATCCGGTCCGGGAATGCTTCTCCGTCCAAGTCTGTTTGCCGTTCTCCTGGTCGCCGCAACGATAGCGTCGGCCCAGCAGGCGCCGCCGCCACCGCCCGCCTCGACCAATCTCGTTGCGCCGCCGGCGCCCGGTCTTTCCCCCGAGCTCGCCGACGCGGCAAAGATGATCCGCGACGGCCAGTACGCTGCCGCACAGGCCAAGATCGACGCCGTCCTTGCGGGCGACGCCAGGAACCCTCAAGCGCGTTTTTTGAGAGGGATCGTCGAAAGCGATCAGGGTGAAGTCGATGCGGCGCTTTCGACTTTTCAGGGCCTGACGCAAGACTACCCGGAGCTTCCCGAGCCGCATAACAATCTTGCGGTGATCTACGCGCAACAGGGCCGCTACGAGGACGCCAAGACCGCGCTGGAACTCGCGCTCGCCGCGTCTCCGGATTACGCGATCGCTCACGAAAATCTGGGCGATGTCTATACCCGGCTCGCCGGCGGCGAGTACGACAAAGCGCTGGCAGTCGACAAGACCAATAAGAGCGCACAGGCCAAGCTTGCGCTGGTGCGCGAGCTTTTCGCCGTTCCTCCCTCGAGCGCCGCACCGAAGCTTCCTGTGCCGGTGCCGAAACCGGCGCAAGGTCCAAAAGCGAAAAAGTGACCGGCCGCGGTCGGCAGCTTCCGCGCAACCTGCAACCTTACGAAAGGAACCCTGGATGGTCCGCTTTGCGACGATGCTCTTGGCCGCGCTTGCGCTTATCGCCATCTCGGCGCACGCAGCCAACCCGCAGGTCGATCTCGACACCAGCGCGGGCAAGATCAGGATCGAGCTCTACCCCGATGCCGCGCCGAAGACGGTTCAAAACTTTCTCGCGTACGTCAAATCGAAGCAGTACGACGGAACCCAATTTCATCGGGTGATTGCGGGATTCATGATCCAGGGCGGAGGATTTACCTCAGCCTTCGTGCAGAAACATCCTTCTCGTCCACCGCTGCAGAACGAGGCCGAGCAAAGCAGCAAGGCGGGGCTGCTCAACGTACCCGGGACGGTCGCGATGGCGCGTACGAGCGACCCGAATTCCGCGACCACGCAGTTCTTCATCAACGTTGCGGACAACAAGTTCCTGAACTTCCGCGCAGCGACTCCGCAGGGCTACGGTTACACGGTATTCGGCAAGGTCGTCGACGGCATGGACGTCGTGCGCAAGATCGCAGCGCTGCCTACGGGCGCCGGTGGACCTTTTCCCAAGGACGTACCCAACGAGCGCGTGACGATCAAAACCGCATCGCTCGTTTCCAAGTAGGGATATTCATGGTCATTCTGCATACCAATCACGGTCCGATCACCATCGAGCTCGACACGGTGCACGCGCCCAAGTCGGCTGCCAACTTTCTCGAGTACGTTCGTACAGGACACTTCGACAACACGATTTTTCATCGCGTCATCGACGGCTTCATGATCCAGGGCGGAGGCTTCACGTCCGACTTCAAGCAAAAGCCGACGCGGGCGCCGGTCGAGAACGAGGCCAGGAACGGGTTGAAGAACAAGCGTTACAGCGTCGCGATGGCACGAACCTCGGATCCTCATTCCGCGACCGCGCAATTCTTCATCAACGTCGCCGACAACGCTTTTCTCGATCACCGCTCGCCGGATGCCAACGGCTGGGGTTACGCGGTCTTCGGGCGCGTCGTCGGCGGTACCGACGTCGTCGACCGCATCAAGGGCCTGCCCACGGGAACGCGAGGCATGCACCAGGACGTGCCGACGCAAGACGTGGTGATCGAGCTCGCCGAAGAGACAAAATAGGCCGCCTCTCGGGGCGGCCTGGCGAAGATGCCGCCGACGCTGTTCGCTTCCGATCTGCACCTGTCCAACGAGCGGCCGGAGCTGGTCGCGGCCTTCCACGAGTTTCTGCGCGGTCCCGCGCGCGGAGCTGCAGCCCTCTACGTGATCGGAGACATCTTCGACACCTGGCTGGGGGACGATCAGCTGCGCGAGCCGCTTGCCGCCGGAGTTGCGTCCGCATTCGCGACGCTGTCGGCTTCCGGAACGCCGGTGTATCTGCAGCGCGGCAATCGCGATTTCCTGCTGGGCGATCGATTTGCAATAGCGAGCCGCGCGACGCTCCTTCCTGACGCCGTGGTGCACACGGTTCAGGACACCCCGACGCTGATCATGCACGGCGACCAGTTGTGCACCGACGACATCGCCTATCAGCGTTACCGAAGGTACTGGCAGGACCCGAAGCATCGTCGGCAGGTCCTGGCGCTCCCTTATTTCGTGCGGCGTGGCATTGCCGCGGCGCTGCGCGCGGGAAGCCGCCGCGCGATTGAGGGCAAACCGGAACAGATCATGGATGTCAACGCGGATGCCGTCGTCGCCACGCTAAGACAGCACGGTGTTTTGCGGATGATCCACGGCCATACGCATCGTCCCGCGCTGCACGACCTCGTCGTCGATGGCCGGCCGGCACAGCGGTGGGTGCTTGCCGACTGGTATCGAAAGGCCAGCTATCTCGAGATTTCCACGGGCGGGGCCGCACCGCGGATGGTCTGATCGTCCCCGGAAGCGGGTCTATCCCATCGCCTGAGCGAAATCACCGAGGAGGTCATCGAGATCCTCGATTCCCACCGAGATGCGAATGAGCGAGTCGGCGATGCCCATGCTGGCTCGCCTCTCCGCGCCCATCTCGTAAAAGATGGTGTGTGCAACGGGGATCGCCAGCGTGCGGTTGTCGCCGAGATTGGACGAAAGAACCACGTTCTTGAGGCGATTGAGAAAGTCGAAACAGTCGAGGTTCGGGTCGAGCTCGAATGAAAGCAGTGCCCCGTAACCTGAAAACAGCTCGCGCGCGAGCGCGTGCTGCGGGTGCGATCCAAGACCCGGGTAATACACCGCACGCACACGATGATGCGCGGCAAGAGAGTCGGCCAGCGACTGCGCATTCGCGCAGGCGCGATCCATCCGCAACGCGAGCGTTTCCGCGCCGACGGCAAGATGATGCGCCTGCTCCGGAGACAGCGTTCCTCCCCAGTCCCTCAACCCCTTCTTGCGGATCTGCGTGATTCCCCACAACGCGGGCTTCGGCCCTTTGTAGACGTCGTGGATGTTGGAAAAGCGGGTCCAGTCGAAATTGCCGGTGTCGGTCACCGCACCGCCCAGCGCGTTACCGTGGCCGCCGATGTACTTCGTCAGCGCATTGACGATGAGCGATGCCTTGACATTTTTCGGGCGAAAGAGATACGGCGTGGTCATCGTGTTGTCGACGACGTAGACGATTCCGCGCGACGCACACAGATTGCCGATACGCGACAGGTCCGCGATCTGCGTGCGCGGGTTGGCGATGGTCTCGACAAAGACCATCCGCGTCGACGGTCGCAGTGCCTGCTCGACCGCGCGCACATCGGTCGCATCGACGAAGCTCACTTCATTTCCGTGCGCGGCGAGCGTCTCGAACAGGCTGTTGGTGTTGCCGAACAAAAAAGCGCTCGAGACCACATGATCGCTCTCGCGCAAGAGCGCAAGCATGATCGCGCCGATCGCCGCCATGCCGGTGGAAAAGCAGACGGTCGCGACGCCGTCTTCCATCCGGTTCATTTTCTCCTCCAGCGCCGCCGCCGTAGGATTGCCCTGTCTTCCATAGGCGTAGCCCTGCGCCTTGCCCTGGAAGACGTTGACGAGCTCGCGCGCGTCCCGGTAGCCGTACGCGACCGACACGTGCAAAGGCTTGTGCAATGAGCCGTGCTCGATCGCCCCTTCGCGATCGGCATGGAGAATCGAGGTTGTGAATCCGGTCTTCTGTGCCATGGCGCGACCCAAAATGATAAGGCCCGTCAGCTTGCGCTAAACGGGCCCCGAACGGGTCGCCTCGCTTTAGCCGAATTTATAACGCGCCCGCAAGCTGCGAAGTTGCAAAATCCGGCAACCCCGTTTCAAATCGGCGCTGGACACAAGTATCCGCGCAAACCGCCGGCAGGTCAACGCATGGCCTCTTCCGACGGATGACTTTCGCCATCCGATGGGGCGGCGTACGCGCAATGCGTGCGCAATGCGTGCGCAATGCGGGCGGAATGAATTGCGGCGCCCTTTAAAGATCGGCTTCGACCCAGAGCGGTTGATGATCGGAACCGATGGCGTCACTATCGACGCGACAGGATCGGACTCGGCTGGCGAGCGCAGACGACACGAAGCAGAAATCGATCCTCCGGCCGCAGCCCGCGGTCGCGCCGGTATCCTCGCGATGGCCCGCTACGACCCATGCGTCGACGAATCCATTGAGCCGATTGAGCCGGCCGAATCGCGCCGTGGACGGACCCACGACGCGGTCGTACTCGGGCGCGAACCACTCGAAATTGAAATCGCCCATCAATAGCGCTTCGGCCGGCATCGGCGGCATCTCGCCTTCGGTCCAGCCCGCGGCGGGGTCCGGATGGCCGCCGCACCATGCGCCGCCTTCGGCCGGCGCCCGCGCATGAATATCGAGGAGAGCGTCGATCTGCGGCATTCGAGTGGCGATGCTCAAGTGACTCAGATGCACCGAGTACACTCGCACCGGTCCTGCGCGCTCGGTCACGATGACCGCCTCGAGGGCGCCCTGTTGGATGCTGTGTTGAGTGAGCGTGCCGTACTTCGGCAGCAGGTGATTGCGCGAGGACACGATCGGCGCCCGCGACAGGATCATTGTGCCGAACTGGCGCCGGCGATTGACCAGCCTCCCCGCAGGGTCGCGGTAACTCGCGTCCATGTCGAGATTGGCCCCGCAGACCCAATGGTGCTCAGGCAGATGCGACCCGAGCACGGCAGGAGCGTCGACACAACCGGAACGCTGCCAATGGCGCTCGACTTCCTGCAGGGCAATGACGTCGGCGGTCTCGACCTCGCGGGCGATGCGCGCGAGGTCGCACCGGTTGTCCTTGCCGAGACCGTATTGAATGTTGTAGGTGACGAATTTCATCCGGCGGCAAGGCGCGTGGTCGCGTCGCGGATTCAGGCCGCTATACGCTTGGTTGAAAACCTGTCGGCCCCTCCCGTTCGCCCTGAGCCTGTCGAAAGGCGATCGATACGACGAGCCCGTTCATGGCTTCCTTCGGCAAGCTTTGGACAGGCTGGCTCACCACGAACGGGCATTAAGTTGTCCTGATCGGATTTAGACCTGACGGACGCTGTCCCGCTCGGATTGAGCCGTCAGCTAAGCAGAAAGCGGTCACTTTTTTTGAGTCGCGGCTGGGCGCTATCGGACCCTGAGCAGCCAGGAGAGCTTCCGTTCTGCGCGGGACGCGCGGCCCCACGACTTTCAGGCGTTGCTTGAATTTGTACCCTGCCTGGCACGTAACAAAACACACATTTATCGGGGGGCGAAGGGAAGGCCTGTCAGCGCGTCCGCCTGCGCCCGTTGGACCGCCAGAAAGGTGTCGGCGTGGTTCAGGTTCACCATGTCTACTTGCCATTCGAGAATCCGGCGGAAGGCGTCCGGGTCGTTGTTGGACTGAAGCACCATCACCGTCCAGCCCGGTCTCGATGATCGCGGCGTCGAAATCCGCCTTCGCCGCGCGCACGCCCTCCATGGTCGAGACGTTGATTTTGAGGGGGAGATGGGGGGCGAGGGAGCGGAACGCGCGGGCGTCGGCGTTATTGGCGAACCAGAAGAAGCAATCGTTCTCCAGGCCGACCGTGTGGACCAGCGTGAGCAGTTGGGAAAGGTCGGCGTCCTTCACGTCGAAGAAGACTTTCGCCTTCCCCCGGACCCGTCCGAGGAACGGTTCCAGGCGCGGGATTCGCTCGCCCGAAAAGCGCGGATGAAACCAGGCCCCGGCGTCCAGGCGGTCTATCTCGTCCGAGGTGAGGTCGCGCAGGCGGCCCGTGCCGTTTGTCGTCCGGTCCACGGCCGCGTCATGGAGGACGTAGAAAACGCCGTCCCGGCTGGTGCGCACGTCCACCTCAATGTAGTCCGCGCCCCATTCGATGCACTGCCGGGCCGCCGCCCACGTGTTCTCCGGCGCGACGGCGTTCGCCCCCCGGTGGCAGACGACCTCTACCCGATGTGCCGCCACCTCAGTCCTTCCAGTCCGCCCGAATCGGCGTGAACACGCCCAGCACGGCGTCCTCGCCAATAGAACGCGCTCCGTGCGGCACGTTCGGCGACACGTGGACGAACTCGCCCTCGCGCACCGTCACCGGGGTCGCCGTCGATCGTGAACTCCATCGTGCCGGAAAGGACGAACGTAAACTGCCCATTCTCGTGCGCATGGGACTGTCCGCCGCGAACCACGATTCTTGAATGGCGGCTCTTCTTCGGGCTGCGCAACGGGCCGCAAGTATGCTCGAAGGAGAACCGGACTCTGTCCGCATCCAATCGCCGCTGATGCAGATCAACGCTGACGCTGTCTGTTTGGTCAGAACGCCGTTTCAGCAGCTCGGGGTCGGAGTCGGTCGTTGACTGGAACTCAATTCAATCTGATCGGACATTGTTTGTCAGGTCCAATCCCGACCGGGACAATTAAGTTGCGGCATGTTCATTGACTTCGTGAGCCGCCAACGACAAGTTGGTGAGCTTCTTTCTGGCGCTCGCGTGCGTCAGCTCCACCATGCCGCAGTCCGGCGCCAGTATCAGTTGCTCCTTGCGTAAGTAGCGGAGAGCTTCGTTAGCGCGCGCCACCAAGGATTCGACCGTTTCAACTTCGTTCTCACCGACATCGATTACGCCCAGCATGACCGTTTTTTTGCCGATAGCGCTCAATATCGAAACATCCAGCTTGCTCGCTGCTCCCTCGATGGAAACGACGTCCAGCTTGGACTCGGACAGCCAGGTCAGGATATCACCGTAATAATCCTGATTGGCTTTGTAGCTTACGCCCTTTCGCTCCAGCGGCTTGTTTGGATAACCACGGCAAATATGCACCACAAAAGTTGCCTGGTCCTCAAATCCCGCAAAGCAACGTTCGAGTGCTTCCAGTCCCCAGGCTTGCGCCGCGGCCGGATAGCGTAGAAGTACAGGATCGTCGAACTGGATAATCCGGCATCCGGCAGTGATGAGCGCTGCGACTTCGTGATGAATCGCGTCGGCGTAGTCATAGGCAAGTTGCTTTCGCTCGCCCTGATAATGTTCATCGGCCACACAGTCGGCAACGGTGCTGGGCCCTGGAAGGCCTATCTTGGCGATCCCCCTGGCGTGCTTCTTGGTGAACAGAAACTCATCCAGAAGCATGGGCCCGTTGTACTTGATCTTGCCGATGACCCTAGGTGCGTCCTGCTCCGTCGTTCCGCCTCGCATGGAAATGCGTTTCCGGTTGCAGGGGTCAATGCCATCCAGCTTGTTGACGATGTGCAGCACATAATGGCCGCGTCTTTCTTCACCGTCGGTCATGATGTCGATGCCTGCCCGGTTTTGGTCGTCGATCGCCGAAAGAGCAGCCTTGTCCAGCAGTCTTGCAAATTCGGCTGGCCCGAGCTCTTGCTGGCGCCGGTCGAAAGCGAAGCCAAAGCTGTCGAGCAACGATCGACCGTTTTGTCTATAGACGTAGCGCGGCTTCGGATAGCTGCCGACAATTGCGGTTAGAGCCTTGGTCTGTGCTCGCATTGCCACGGGATCAAGCCGCAATTCGCACGTCGAGGCGGCGGCCGCTCGCCTTATCGAAGATGAGCGCGCTCTCTGGAGAGAAGCCGAGGGACACGTTGTCCCCTTCGCGATGGCGGGGTTCGGCGCCAGCCTCGAGAAAACGAATGACACCGAGGGAACTGTCCGCCGTGTAGAGCACCTCCCGGCCCATCGGCTCGGCGGCGGTGACGCGCGCGGGCGTTCCGCCATCCCCCACCTGCAAGCTCTCGGGCCGAATCCCCAGGACGACCGGGCCGCCGCGCACGGATTCCGCCAGCGGGATACGCGCCTCGTGCACGTTGAGCACGCTACTATCGGCGTTTCCGTCGAAGAGATTGATCGGCGGCGAGCCGATGAAGCTTGCGACGAACAACGTGTCGGGACGCTCGTAGAGGTCGTCGGCGGCGCCTTCCTGCTCGACGCGGCCGCCGTTCATTACCACTACCCGGTCGGCCATCGTCGTGGCTTCGATCTGATCGTGGGTGACGAGGATCGTGGTCACGCCCAACTCGCGCTGGATGCGGCGGATCTCGGTGCGCATCGTGAGCCGTAGCCCCGCGTCGAGGTTCGACAGCGGCTCGTCGAGCAGCAGCAGGTGCGGTCGCTTGACCAGTGCGCGAGCGAGCGCCACGCGTTGCTGCTGCCCGCCGGAAAGCTGACTTGGCCGCCGGTCGAGCAGGACGTCGACGCGCACGAGCGCGGCGATCTCGCGCGCGCGGCGCTCGGCGTCGGCGCGTTCGATCGTCTTGAAGCGCAACGGGAACATGATGTTGTCGAGCACCGACATGTTGGGATAAAGCGCGTAGGACTGGAAGACGATGCCGACATTGCGGCCCCGCGCTTCGACGTCATTGACCCGCGCGCCATCGAACGTGATCTCGCCGCTGGTTGGCTGGTAGATGCCCGCGAGCATCATCAGCGTCGTCGTTTTGCCGCAGCCCGACGGGCCCAGCACCGCGACGAACGCGCCGTCCTCGATCGCGAGATCGACCCCTGCAACGGCCGCGGTTGCGCCGAGCCATTCCTTGCGCAGGTTCTTCAATTCGACACGGGCCATGGTTTACCCCTTGATGCCGCCGATGGTCATCTGCGTCAGATATTTTTGGCAGAACACGTAAAGGAGAAGGCTCGGCAGCACGTAGAACACCGCGACGGCCGCGACGATGCCATAGTCGACTCCCATTACATCGTCGGCCACCCAGAACAGGTACAGGCTCATTACCCAGTTCGTGTTCTCGATCAGGAAGGTCCGGACGAAGATGTATTCCTCCCACGCACGGATGAACGCGAACACCGCGACGGCGATCAGTCCCACGCGCACCTGCGGCAGCACGACCATGCGAAACGCCTGGCGCCGCGTC